>JARCMA010000451.1 GCA_030248405.1 Microcoleus sp. MP8IB2.171 | reverse complement strand
GCGATTTTTGTGTCTGAATTAAGATATTTCTAGAATTAGATTAAAATTCTACGATTCTGAAAAATTAAGGCTCACCGCAACTTATTGAGCGGATACGTAAAAATCGTATTAAAGCGCCTCAACAGGTGCAGGTTCCCAAACCTCCCCGTATTTTTCCTTCAATTCTTGCCAATTTTCCACCTGTCCGGGTTCGTATTCCCCCGGCTTTCCCCACTGCAAAAACGCGCTCAAAGCAGCCTCATTTTGTTCGTCCAGAAAACGGATTGCATAAGTAGTAAAATTGCCTCTTTTCGCCTCGCCAGTTTCAAACTTCACCTGTTTTATTTTGTCCATATTTAGGTGAAACTCAAATATTTCAGCGTGCATATTGGCATACTTTCCCTTCGGCAACTCCGCATAAAACAGCTTGTGAATTGAACCGCGCACTTCCAGCACCGCCGCGCTGCTAGTCACGATTAAACGCAGCGTTCCCAATTGTTCGCAAGCTTCCAAGAATTCTTTCAGAGTCGCAGTCATATCAATTTTGGATTGTGGATTGTGGATTTTGGATTAAATCGATAAGAATCAAATGGGAGTTAGGAAGTAGGAAAAGGAATTAGATAAAAAAAAGATAATTTTTCCTTCTTCCTTCTCTCATAGATAACTAAAGCCTTCCTTCTTCCTTCTTCCCTCTTCCTTCATGTTTCGTGCAGTTCGTAAGCAGCGACAATCCGCTGCACTAGAGGATGTCGCACCACATCCGCCTGAGAGAATTCACAGAAAGCAATGCCCTCAACGTTACGCAGAATATTTTGGGCAACTGACAATCCCGACTGTTGGTTTGGCGGCAAATCTGTTTGAGTGATATCGCCCGTTACTACCATTCTCGATCGAAAGCCCAGACGAGTCAACACCATTTTCATCTGAGCCGGCGTCGTATTTTGAGCTTCGTCCAAAATTACGAAAGCATTGCTGAGAGTGCGCCCCCGCATATAAGCTAAAGGAGCTACTTCGATCAAGCCTCTTTCCATTAAATCAGCCATTTTTTCAGGGTCGATCATTTCTTGCAGGGCGTCGTAAAGCGGGCGCAAATATGGATCGACTTTTTGCTGCAAATCTCCCGGCAAAAACCCTAATTTTTCGCCAGCTTCCACGGCTGGCCTTGTTAAAATCAGCCGTTCGTACTGCTTGCTTAACAGCGCTTGCACGGCGAAAATAGCTGCTAGAAATGTTTTGCCAGTACCAGCGGGGCCAATGCAAAATGTCAGGTCATGCGTGCGTACTGCTTGGACGTATTGCCGCTGCTTGAAGGTTTTGGCTCTAATTTCTTCGCCGCGGCGGGTTCTGGCGAGAACGTCTCGCTGTAAGTCTTGTAAATCGCCTTGGCGGTTGGTATCCAAAGCTTGGCGCGCCGTCTGGATTTCAACTCCGGTAATATTTTTGCCGGATTTCCAATAGTCGGAGAGCGATCGCACTAATTTATGACACAATTCTACTTGACTTTTTGTGCCGGAAATCAGCAGTTCTTGCCCTCGCATTACCAGGGTAGCACCGGTTTGCTTAGAGATAATTTTCAGGTTTTCTTCTTGATTACCGGCCAGCGACATTGCGCTTTGAGTGCTCGGTAACTCTATTGTTAGTTTTTCATTCATGCCAACATAAGCTCCTCCAAATAAGCAATTAAAAGTTAACAAATAAACGTTAAACCAGTCACTATTTGCGAACAAAAAGACGCCAGTTACTAGGTTTTACCTAGTATCTAAGGCGTCTTTTAGATTTAGCTCCCAAATGAGTTTGGTGCTTGAGGCACAAATCAAATCTCCCTTCTATTAAGTCAGGCAATTTTAGATTTTAGATTTGAAATTTTAGATTTTAGATTAACCTGATGTCGCTGACGTTTGAAATGTAAAATTTTACATTTGTGTCCGATCGCAAAACCGGCAATTTCAAACTAAACGCGGCTTGTAATACAAAGTCTACAACAGGCAATCTAAAATCTAAAATTCTTTCTTGGCTCTGCAGTTAGTTAATAACCGGGAGTATTTCTGCTCGTTCTAAACGTAGGTGTGTTAGTACGGCGAGGTTGTTCTCTCGGAGTTCTGCTAGCTAAGGGACTCGGCGACGGAGGTGGCGTCCGGGGTCGGAAGTCGCCTCGCGGCTCCCGCGAGCCACGATCTGGGCGGTCGCGATCCGGGCGATCGCGATCCGGGCGATCGCGATCGCCCCTGGGCGGGCCAGATCCACGATCGCCTGCTTCGACATCATATATGTCTAAGTAGAGAGACTGACCAGCAGTTTGCGCCACCGCTTCGAGGGTAGTTCTAATCGCCTGAATATTGCGTCCGCCCCTACCATAAACCCGGCCCTTGTCAGGATCTTCAAAAGCGAGACGAACCCATACCCGCGATTGACGCGGGTGCAGTTCGCAATCAACCCGCAAAGATCCGGGGGTCTCTAAAAAAGGCCCAATTAAAAACTGTACGAGTCCAGCGTAGTTGGGACTAGCTGACTGCTGCTGTGCTGGATTCAACGTTGGCTCCGGCTCCGACTTGTTCAAATACATTCGCTTTTCTCAGGATGTCACGCACGGTGTCAGTTGGCTGAGCGCCTTGTTGGAGGCGCTTGACAATCGCTGGAACATCCAGCCTGGTTTCGTTATTTCTGGGGTTGTAAAAGCCGAGCTCTTCTAGGGGACGGCCGTCGCGGCGGGTAGAGCTGTTCATCGCTACAATCCGGTAGCTTGCCTCGCGTTTCTTTCCGTATCTCTTCAATCGCAGTTTGATCATCTTCTTGCAGAATAGTCCTGTTTCAATTCTAAACTATTATGTCGGTCGTCTTTCGGCGAACCCCAACTCAACCCCTATTTCTTAACCTCCCAGCAAAATATCGCTGCGATTTGCGGCCCCCAAGGCAGGTCTGGCGCCGTCAATGTGCGGTGTAATTGCTAGTGGCAAAATCGATGCAGTTCCCCACTGCTGCACCAATTTTTGCAAAAATATATCTTGCTGCGCTCTCAAAGAGTCCCAATCGGTGCCGCGATTAATAATTGCAAACCAAACTAAACCTCGATCGCGCGTGGGTATGGCTCCAGCCAAAGCAATCACCGTGTCCAAAGTACCAGTTTTCACCACAGCCGATCGCGGAATGTGTCGGTGTTCCAAAGTTCCTTTATCCCGCCCGGACACCGGAAACAAGTCAGCAACTGTCAGCCCAGTAGTCTGAAGGTTGCGTCCGATCGCCTGCATCATCCCACAAGCCGCTCTCGGAGACATCCGATTTTCCACTCCCAATCCCGAACCGTTAACTAATTGAAGTTCATCCTCCGGCACCCCCGCAGCCCAAGTCGCTTGCTGCTGCACTATTTTTGCCCCGCCCAAATCGTCGGCCAGCATCTGAGCTATTTCATTATCGCTGTGGACGTTCATCTGCTTCAGAATTTCGGCTAAAGGAAGCGATCGGCGCTTCAGCAACAAATGCCCCGAACTCACAAATTTCTC
>JARCMA010000052.1 GCA_030248405.1 Microcoleus sp. MP8IB2.171 | reverse complement strand
GAGTTTTGAGGCTCTCTTGCTGCGAGGCTCTCTTGCTGCGAGGAAAGAGGAAGAAGGAAGAAGCCAGAAGAAGTGTTTTTACAAATATGAGATGCTCCCCATTCAACACTCAACCATCATTCATTTTTTCTACACCGAGTCAACAGTCAACTATTCCGGTGCCACCGGAATTGATAGAAACCTTCTGCTGTTAAATTAATTGTTGATTGACTGTTTACTTTCCTAGAACATTCCTCAAACTCTCTAGTTATTAGAGCCTAATTTTTGGGTGATAATATGTAGGGCTTGCTGAATAGAACTAGAAGCTATGACTGCCAAGGATTTCAAGATTTTTAAACACAAAAAAGTGCAAGGTTATGACGTTTGTCGGCTCAAAATCCTTGGATTTCGATGGAATTTTGTGGAGTAAATTTGGGAACCCATCTCCGAATCTTCCATTTTTCAAGCTGTTTGGCACCTAGATTCGATTTGTGGACTTTTTCAGCAAGCCCTATGTATTATTAATTATTCCCAATTTTAAAATCTCACATCAAAAATGTTATGACATAAAAATCGAGAATTCCTCTAGTCTTATTACCGAGATTTATAGGGATTCAAAGGTAGCGGTGAAGCCATTTAAGGTCAAGCATTCTTCTATAAATTCCTCTACATCATTGACATTCTCAAGCTGATATTCCATAATCCTTTGACCATCGCCTTTCATCTTTTTGGAAGAAAGAGGTGTGGCAGGATATTTATCTGCGATCGCTTTGAAAGCTTTAGAATGGGTATCCCAGCTTTCAGCAGAACATTTTATGATTAAAAGCCACATGATTAAATTCCTCCTTGGGTTTGGTTTGCCAATAGTCTGACACGAGTAAAACTTAGATCGATAGTGCCAAAAAATCAAGGGATTCGGTGGTTTGGAAAAAAGCTAAAAGCCGATCGACTATGTGAGCGACACCACCCTTAACATTCGACTCAACGTTCAAAGGCATCACCGGATCATGGAGTGATAAGCGTAACAGAAACCAGCCGGATTCGCTAGCTGACGTGCAGGAAATTCGCAGACCTTCGTAGTTATTGGGAACTATTTTCCAGTCTGCTTGCGTTGAGACAAATTCTTGCAGTTGTTCAATAACGCGATCGCCGTGAGCCTTGAAATCATCTACACCAAGTTTAATCCTAAATTCTGCACTTTCTTCCGGTTCTTTTAAATTCGCAATTAAATCTGGCAAAGATTGGTTTGCTAGCTTTGACTTAGCCAATTCAATCAATAATTTGCTGACCAAATAAGCGCCATCATCCAAAAAGTAATTTTCTTTCAAAGCTCCATGTCCAGAGGTTTCAATCGCCAGCCATGATTCCTGTCCGGCTTCATTGAGGCGAACCGACTCGTCAATCACATTTTTGTAGCCACGTTTAAAGCGATGGTGAATCCCTTTTATATCCTGTTCGATGAATTGTGTCAAGCCATCGGAGGTGATAGAATCGGTAACAATGGTAGAGCCTGGGTGTTCTTGTAATACGATCGCAGAAATCAAGGCAATTAAGCGATTGCGATTGAGTTCATTGCCAGCTTGATCGACGGCCGCACTGCGATCGACATCGGTATCAAAAATAATCCCAAAATCAGCTTGATGTTCAATTACCGCTTGACAAATTGACTGCATTGCCTGTTTATCTTCAGGATTGGGTACGTGATTGGGGAAAGTACCATCTGGTTCTAAAAACTGACTGCCGGTAGTGTCTGCACCTAAAGGTTTTAAGACTTTATCAACATAAAAACCGCCAGCACCATTGCCCGCATCCACAACAATTTTTAATCCTGTTAGTGGTTGCTCAAAATTATCGGGATGATTGACTGATTCCCTAATTTTTTTGACAAATTGGTTGGCGTAAACTGAGATAAAATCATGCTTTGTAATTTTACCGGGCGATGCGGCTGGCTGAAAGTAATTGCTTTGGGCTAGTGTTAAGATATCTGTAATATCCTGTTTTTGTAACCCACCTTTGGCGGTGAAAAACTTTAAGCCGTTGCGATTAAAGGGCAAATGGCTAGCAGTGAGCATAATCGCGCCGTCGCAATCAAAACCAGGGGTAATGGTACTCATAAACATGGCGGGGGTTGAGGCCATTTCAAAGTCGTACACGGTTGCACCAACTGAGGCGATTCCCTCCATTACTGCTTGCATTAAGGTTGGCCCTGATAGGCGACTGTCACGCCCGATCGCGATCGTTAATTCTGCCGCTGGTTTCTTGACTTTTTGCACCAGCCAACTGACAAAGGATTTACCTAAGATTGTCGCAATTTCGGGCGTTAGGTTGACTTTTTCATTGGGAACGCCTTCGAGGGCGATACCGCGAATGTCTGATCCATTTTGAAGTTTTGTCCAGTTGAAGATTTGCATAATAATTGATGGTAAGTAAAAAGATCGGAGTCGGCGGTTGAAACCAATCATACAAAGTTTTGTCTGTAGCTATACGGTTCGAGTCAGCTTAGCCGAACGTCTTTCGCGGACTCAGAAATAAACAGGGGAGAAATTTTGGATTTGGTATTATTAGTCATTACGGTGACAGAGTTTTTCAATTCAATCAGCTAATCGGCATTTAGGTTGTATTTAAAGAAACAATCCCAGTCTTGTGGGTGGGATTTGAGCAACGCCCAAAATATCCAATTGAAATTTTGAACAGCTTACTGAGAATTTTGGCCCCATCACCGCTAAGATTAATCTCTAATTTCTTAGTCGCGTTCAACGCTGTAAATTGCCTGCAAGCGGAACTCACCATGAGCGGGAACTTCCACAATATCTGTAGCTGCATTGGTCGTTTCTACGCAGAGTAAACGCTGATAATCTGCATCATCAAGGTCGGCCATATTTGCAGAAATTGTCACCCAGGGATTCCACACTACGACGGATTTACTACCCGATGATTTAATGCGAATCCGACGATTGAGGGCGCTATCGTCAATGACTAATTCGTTGGTGACATCAAGATAAATGCGATCGACTTCACCTGTAATTGCTACTGCACCCACTTGAGTTTTTTCGACACCACCATCAGCTTTATCAAGATACTGGCTATTTTCTAAACCCAAAACCTGCACCCGGTTGATATCGCCGACTTGGAAATAGGTGTGGAAAGCTTGGGTGAGGGGAAATGCTTTGTCGCCCTTATTGCGGGTGATTAATTCTACAGTGAGGCTGGTGCCGATCGTAATTGCGATCGCCAGTTCAAAGGCTTGTGGCCAAATTGCTCTAGTTTCATCGGTATCCTTGAGTCCTAGAGTGACTTTGGTTGCGCCGTCTGGGGTTGTGGCGGTTTCTAGCACATTCCAGAGGCGATTCCGCACAAACCCATGACTCGGACGCCCCAAGGCTTCGGGATCTGGGCCAAACCAGGGCCAACAGATGGGTATACCGCCTTTGATGGCTTTCCCTTCGGCGTAGTAGGCTTTTTCGCTGAGGAACATCAAGTCTGTGGCTTCGGTGGCTGGTTGAAAGGAGAGCACTTGACCGGAATACACAGAAATTAAGGCTTTGGCTTGACCGTTGTCGATGTGAATCATCGGGAAACCACCGTTTCCCGTGGCGAAGGTGAGGTGGCCGGCAATGCCGTAGTCTGTGTTTAATTGGTCAATACTCATGCTGTTGGCTTGGTGAATTGCTTTACAATTATCCGATATTATGGTTGCGAGATTGATTAGATTGTTGGGTTGGACGGGGGAAGGTGCGATCGACACAACGATGCACTCAGAAGAACGAATTGGGAGTGCCAACCGATCGCGAGGGGATGTGCGATCGCACCCACATCTTGCACCATTGCCCATAAGTTTTTCAAGAGCGGGCTAGAAGCCCACCCCACAAGATTCATCCCAAAGTTATGCAATGTCAGAATCGAAACTTCACCTGTCAGTGACGGAGTTTCGCCCAAACCCGGTAAGTCCACTTCGATCGCTTCCCGTTAAGCAGCGAGCTCGTTGATGCTGCGATTCCCCGATCGCCAGCTTCCGCCCAAACCGTGAATCAGCAGCAGCGGCTTGCCTGTGCTGCGTCGGATATGGTTCAATTCACCAGCCATTGTTCCAGTTCAGCCGTTGAGCCGTATTGAATTGAGAGTCGATCGACTCTCATGCGCGCCACTTCAAAACTCCTGACGAGTCGGACGGATGATCATTTCGTTGACATCCACATCACCGGGCTGCTCGATGGCATAGGCAATCGCCCGGGCGATCGCATCTGCATCAATGGCGACTGAATACAACTGATTCACCCCTGATGCCGTATCACCATGAGTGATGGTACTGGTTAACTCAGTGGCAACTGCACCGGGTGAAATGTTGGTAGAACGAATTTCACCGTTTGACTCCAGCCGCAGCCCTTCAGAAATCGCTCGCACGGCATATTTGGTAGCACAGTAAACTGCCCCCGCCGGAAATACTTTATGTCCTGCAACAGATGACAAGTTGATTACGTGCCCCGACTTCTGTTGGCGCATAGTCGGCAGCACCGCAGCGATGCCGTAAAGCACGCCTTTAATGTTGACATCAATCATTTGATCCCACTCATCGACCTTAATCTGGTCGAGGGGAGACAGTGGCATTAAACCCGCATTATTGACCAGCACATCAATGCGTCCATAGGTTTCAAGGGTTGCGTCCGCCAATGCTTGCACCTGGGCGCGATCGGCAACATCGGTGACTCGATAGGCAACGGTGCCACCTGTTTTTTCGATCGCAGCCACCAAGTCTTTGAGCCTATCTTCGCGGCGGGCAGCAAGCATCAGTTTGGCTCCGCTGGCGGCTAAACGATGAGCGGTGGCTTCACCTAAACCGCTACTTGCTCCTGTAATGATGACAACCTTGTTTTGAATCTCAGACATATTCACTCCTGTTTGTTGATTAAATCGGCTCACCTAAAACCGATCGCAAATTCGCCTAATTACCAAGCGCGATCGTATTGAATTGGAGCAGGAACGGATTGACGTAGTTGCTTCGCAGCCCGCATCGGCCAATAAGGATCGCGCAGCATTTCTCTGCCAAGTAATACCATATCTGCTTGACCGGTACGGATGATTTGGTCAGCCTGGGCGGGTGCAGTAATCATACCAACGGCTCCGGTGGCGATGTTGGCTTCGCGTCGAATGCGATCGGCAAAAATAGTTTGATAACCTGCACCCGTCGGAATCTTTTCACCCGGTACAATTGCGCCTGAAGAACAATCGATTAAATCAACGCCCAGTGACTTTAATTTATCGCTGAGTGCAATACTTTGTTCAATGTCCCAACCATTTGGAACCCAATCGGTTGCAGAGATGCGAACCCAAAGCGGTGTTTGATCGGGCAAAACATTTCGCACCGCTGGCACGACTTCACATAAAAACCGGATGCGATGCTCAAAACTGCCACCATAGTCATCTGTCCGTTGATTGCTCAAGGGAGACATAAATTCATGCAGTAGGTAGCCATGAGCCGCATGAATCTCTATTACGTCAAATCCCGCTTCTAGGGCGCGTTGAGCTGCGTTGACAAAGGATGCCGTCAACTTTTGAATGTCTTCGATACTCAGAGCGATCGGGGCAGGGCGATCGGGTTCAAATGGAATGGCGCTAGGGGCGATCGAAGTCCATCCTCCTTGAGATTCCGAAAGCAAGTCGCCGCCATCCCACGGAGGCGCTGTACTGGCTTTTCGACCTGCATGAGCAAGTTGAATTCCTGCAACCGTACCGTTGCGGTGAATTAACTCGACGATTCGCGCCAACATTTCAATGTGAGCATCTTGCCAGATTCCCAAATCTTGCGGCGTAATTCGTCCTTCAGGCTCGACTGCCGCTGCTTCAGTCATGACAAGCCCTGCCCCTCCTACGGCTCGACTGACAAGATGAACCAAATGCCAATCATTCGCGAATCCATCAACGCTTGAATATTGACACATGGGAGAAACTGCAATGCGATTGCGGAAGGTAATGCCACGTTGATCGAATGGCTCAAATAAATGCGACATGGTTGTAAACCCGTGATGTATATAAATGCACAGATGTCAAGTACAGACTTTCTTCAAAGCAGACAGTATCGGGCGGGATTCTTAGCTTCCAAGGGCGGCCAACCTTCGGATTTTTTAAATTCGGCCTTCTGCTTTGGGAGGAAACATTTTTTCAACAATATTTTTCCGCAGAAAAACTGTCAATGGTTTTTCTATCAAAGAGTAGAATATGCAACCGAAAACTACGGCGAACACTGCCAGTAGAGCCGGAGCAAAGAAACCGTCAAAATATTTTCCTAAATTCGCCTTTTGCAGAATTTTTGTACTTGCTGAAATCAGAGGCCCGTGGGTCAAGAATATCGAGTATGAGGCATCTCCCAAGAAAATTAAAATATAAGGAATTTTCGGGGAATCCTTGAGGTCTATCGAGGTGGCAGCAATGATTAACAGAGCTGCTAGCACTGCAAAAGTAGTGACGCGCTCAAACTCTATGTTTCCCCATGCGACGAGCATTCCTAAAATAACATATCCTAAATTTGCTATTCCAAACAATATCCACCTGTACTTGCCTATCTTATTGTTATATTTAATCACAATATAGGCAGCCAAGCAGCCCAAAACAAATTCTAGATTCATATTGCCAAATACTTGATTTAGCAAGAAAAAAGATTTGGGAAAGTTTATAAGTTTACAAAAATTTAAAATCGTTACCAATAGCCAAGCCGAAAGTATAGGCGCAGAATGTTTTGGTTTCAGCCAAATAGCTATGCTGAACAATACATAAAAATATATTTCGTAAGTTAAAGTCCAACCTACATCCAGAATGGGCTTATCCTTTTGAGGAATCAAGAGCAGCGACACAATTACCTGTCCCAAACTTAAATCTTTATTGTTAGCAAAACCTGGAATTACTAGAAAGAAACACAAAACTGTTAGAGTAATTATCCAGTAGATGGGGTAAATTCGCACGCCACGCTTGACTAAAAACGATTTTAACTGGTCTTTTTTACCGATCGCCGATCGGTGAACGTACACCATGATAAAACCGCTCAATACAAAAAAGTAATCAACACCGCTCCACCCCGCCTGAAATAAATTAAAAAAAGTAACTTGATTTAATCTCTCGGCGCTCATCTCGTTGAGGTGAAACATTACCACTAATACAGCCGCAATCCCTCGATAAACTTGCAAAAGGTTAAGCTTTTTGTGAGGAGTTGAACTCTGTGCCATGAGAAAATACCTGGGTCAATGGTAGCCGTTGTGCTTGTTTCTCAACTATAGTCAACGCCCCAAACATAGTCAACACATTAGATACTATAATATAACTTTATACTTTTTTCATAAAGTTGTGCAAGAAGACTTCCGACTGATCGTTGACTTAGTTCTAGTTCTCGCTGCTGCCGCAGCAGGAGGACTCTTTGCATCGCTATTGCGACAGCCGGTAATTCTCGGGTATCTCCTGGGAGGGATCGTAGTTGGGCCGGCCGGTTTGGGGCTGATTAAAGAATTAATTCAGGTAGACACCCTGGCTGAATTTGGGGTTGCTTTTCTGTTATTTGCCTTGGGAGTGGAATTTTCTTTCGCCGAACTCCAGAAAGTAAAAGCCATTAGTTTGGGCGGGGGGGGCTTGCAAATTGTGCTGACGATCGCCATTACTACTGCAATTTCCTTGGCTGTAGGTTGGGTAGAATCGCCCGCCCAAGGCGTGTTTTTAGGGTCGATTCTGTCGCTTTCCTCGACAGCAGTTGTACTCAAGTGCTTGATGGAACGCAACGAAAGCGGTACTTCCCACGGTCAAGTCATGCTGGGAATATTAGTAGTTCAAGATTTGGCTTTGGGGCTAATGCT
Organism: Microcoleus sp. MP8IB2.171; assembly: GCA_030248405.1. Lineage (GTDB taxonomy): Bacteria > Cyanobacteriota > Cyanobacteriia > Cyanobacteriales > Microcoleaceae > Microcoleus. Next base: position 15,907 of record JARCMA010000052.1, on the reverse strand, counting down.
AGCAGTTTTGCCGGCACTCAATCAGCCAGCAGAGGCGATCGGCATGACGGTAGCTTGGGCACTGTTGCGGATCAGCTTATTTACTGCTGGTGCAGTAGTGGCGGGCATTTGGATCGTACCACAATTGCTGCGCTATCTCGCGAAAACAGAAAGCCGGGAACTGTTTTTGCTGGGAGTTGTGGTTTTGGCTTTAGCGATTGCGCTGCTGACAGAATATTTGGGTTTCTCGATCGAGATGGGCGCATTTGTGGCGGGTTTAATGATTTCGGAGGTGGAATATGCCGACCAAACTCTAACTTATGTCGAGCCTTTGCGAGATATTTTTGCATCCTTATTTTTTGTCACCATCGGAATGTTAATTGACCCGGTGTTTCTGTGGAACCATCTAGAAGTAATTCTGGGACTGGTATTTATAGTATTTGTCGGCAAATTCTTGATCATAACGCCGCTCGTCCGACTATTTGGTTATCCACTAAAAACAGCATTGATCGTAGGTTTGGGCTTAGCTCAAATCGGAGAATTCTCCTTTGTACTCGCTAGTGCCGGTCAAATGATGGGGCTGGTTTCGCGGGACGTTTACCTGTTAATTTTAGGAACGACAGCAGTCACCCTCGTGCTAACTCCGTTTGTATTGAGAAGCGTGCCGCAGTTATTGAAATGGGCGGAAAATTTCGGGCCTTTGCAGCGCTATTTTGACGAAACATCTCAACCTGTGGCAATAGCTGAAACTTTGCCGGAACAAAATTATGTTGTGGTTTGTGGCTACGGGCGAGTCGGCAGAATTTTAGTCAAAATGCTGCAAAGCCGCAACTGTTCAGTTGTGGTGATCGACGAGTCAGAAAGTAGAATTCAAGAGTGCAGAATGCAAGGAATTCCTTACATTTACGGGAATGCTGCCAGCTTGCACGTATTGGAAGCCGCGCGGGTGGAACGGGCAAAAGCCATGGCGATCGCCCTTCCCGATCCCATGAGCACTCGCTTGTGTCTGAAGCGGGCTTTAGAATTAGTCCCGGATTTGGATATTGTGGTGCGGGCAAACCAAGATAAAGACATCGAACTGCTTTACCAACTGGGGGCCTGGGAAGTAGTGCAGCCGGAGTTTGAGGCCAGTTTAGAACTGTCTTCCCACTTGCTGGCTGGCATGGGGCTATCGGCAATGGCGATCGGGCGGGAAGTGCAGCAAATTCGCAGCAGCCGCTATTTGGAATTGCGGCCACCGCGCGAACCTTTGGCGATTTCGCGGGATTTGAAAGTGGCGGTTCGAGATATGAACAGCGAGTGGTACAGTTTGCCGTCGGGTTCTCCCATTGCCAGCATGACTCTGGAAGAAACTAACCTGCGCCAGTTGACAGGCGTTAGTGTGATGGCGATCGTCCGCGAGAATGGCGAGGAAATTGATTATCCTAACGGGAAGACAGCTTTGCAGTCGGGCGATCGACTTTTTGTAGTGGGAGAACCGGAAGAACTCATCAGTTTTGAGTTGCTGGCGAAGGGGGAAGTTGCAGTGCCGCAGGGCGACAGTTCTTGCCAGTGGCTGAGGTTGCCAGCAAACAGCCCTTGGGCGGGCAAAAAACTGTCAGAGGTAGATTTGCTGACCCAGTACGGGGTGCAGGTGCGGGCGATCCGCCGGGAAGGGAAATTTACTCGCTGGCCGGACGGAACTAGCAATTTGCAAGAAGGCGATCGTTTGCTGCTGTGCGGCGGCTTCTACGAGCTCGGCTTGATGCAGCGGACGGCCTCACCGCCGGTGCAACAACCTGCTTTAAAGCTGCCTTTGGTCAAGGCTCAAGTCATCGAAAAGCTGTTTAGCGATTAGTCAGCGGGCAGTTGGCAGTTGGCAGTTGGCAGTTGGCAGCGGGCAGTTGGCAGTGGGCAATTGGCGGTTGTCAGTTGGCAGTTGGTTGTTGGCAATTGGCAATTGGCAGTAGACTGTGGTGAGCTTTCCAGCGAACAGTCAACAGCGAACAGTCAACAGCGAACAGTCAACAGTCAACTGCCCCATTCACCATTCCCCACTCTCAGCCGTTGGGTTTGAGATAAGCAATTGCTGGTCGCGAGATCAGAATTTGTGTTTCTGAGGGATCGAGGAGGCAAATGCAGCTATTATCCTGCCAAAAAATTCTGCCAGCTACTAAGTCGCCGGTCAGGAGTTTGATCTCCACCTGTTGTTTGTCTTTGATGTAGCTTTGTATTAAGCGAATGCTGGGCAATCCGGTTTCAAATTCAGACATAGTTCAGAAAAATATAGTCAAATATTACCTTAAACCATATTCTTCTGTTTATACCGTTTAACCCTTACTGCCGCAATTACAAGTGCCTGTACCCGATGAGAGAGAAACCCCTTGGCGGCTACTTTTCGACGGATATTCATTGAGCCATTGACATCAGCATTAATTAGATATCCCTGTAGAGTTATAAAAATTATATTTGTTGATATTTGACTAGAAAGGACTATAAATTGCATAAAGTTTTATAATACTGGGAAATGGGTAATTTGGTCAGCAAATTATCTAATCAGTTTTAACCAAAAGAGGTTTGTTTTTATGCCGATCGAGTTTGCGAAGTATCACGGACTGGGAAATGATTTTATTCTGATTGACAACCGCCACTCGTCAGAACCGGTGATCACGCCAGAACAAGCTGTGGATTTGTGCGATCGACATTTTGGCATTGGCGCAGACGGCGTGATTTTTGCTCTTCCGGGTCAAAACGGCACTGACTATACGATGCGGATTTTTAATTCCGACGGTTCGGAACCGGAAATGTGCGGCAACGGGATTCGCTGTTTGGCTAAGTTTATCGCTGATTTGGAAGGTGAGAAGGCAAAAACTGACTACCGCATCCACACTCTGGCGGGTGTGATTAGCCCGGAATTGCGATCGGACGGTCAGGTTAAGGTGGATATGGGAGTGCCCCGGCTGCTGGCGGCGGAAATTCCGACAACTTTGGCTGCAGCGGATGCTAAAGCTATTGATGTGCCGATCGAAGTTGCTGGTAAATCTTGGTCTGTTACCTGCGTCAGCATGGGCAATCCTCACTGCATTACTTTTGTAGAGGATGTTGCGGCTGTTGCTTTAGAAACTGTCGGGCCTCTGTTCGAGCACCACCCGGCCTTCCCGCAGCGTACCAATACAGAATTTATTCAAGTTATACGACGGGACTACGTAAAAATGCGGGTGTGGGAAAGAGGCGCAGGTGTTACTCTAGCTTGTGGGACTGGTGCTTGTGCTGCTGTGGTAGCTGGGGTGTTGGTCGGGAAGTGCGATCGGACAACTGCAGTTGAACTCCCCGGCGGCGTTTTGGAAATCGAATGGGCAGAAGTTTCTGGGCGGATTTACATGACCGGGCCGGCACAGCGAGTATTTACTGGTTGTATTAGTCTTTAGTCATCAGTCATTAGTCATTAGTCATTAGTCATTGGTCATCAGTCATCAGTCATTAGTCATCAGTCATCTATTGCTGGTTTAATGCAGTTTTTTGTAGAATTGACAAAAAATTCAAATTGGATAATTCAAAATTTTTCTTGAATTCTGACTAAGGTCTTCCCCGTTGAGAACTCATTGGCTGCGGACTAAAATCTAATTACTAATGACTGATGACTAATGACTAATGACTAAAATCTAAAATCTAAAATCTAAAATCTAAAATTTACTAGGTGGATGTGCATGGCTGGAGGTATTTATCTGATTCAGGACGACGACAGGCTGGTAGAAATGATGGAACAGCCCTACGACTCGGAAGACCAGTTACAAGATTTGCTAGTAACTTATCCTAATTTGATCGCCGGAGACCAAATCGATCGGGCGACGGCGCGGAGGTGGCTGCTAATTTCGCGGGAAGCAGCAACGCCCACCGATGAGGAAACAGCAGTCCAGTGGTCGCTGGATCATTTGTTTCTCGACCAAAATGCTGTTCCTACCTTGGTGGATGTCAGGCGAACTCCTAATGCCGAACTGCGGCAAAAAGTTTTGGGTCAGTCGATCGACTATGCTGCTAATGCAGTAGTTTATTGGCCGGTTGATTCTATTATTGCTCTGTTTGAAGCTAATTGTCGCGATCGGGGTCGCGATCCCGAACAGATTTTTGAAGAGTTTCTCGGTGCCGATGCTAATGAAGACCTATTTTGGCAGAAAGTTAAAACCAATTTGCAAGCGGGTAAAGTTCGCCTAGTGTTTGTCGCTGACGAGATTTCCGCTGAAATGCGCCGAGTTGTGGAATTTCTCAACGAACAAATGGACCCCGTTGAAGTTTTAGCCCTGGAAATTAAGCAATATGTCAGTGAAGATGGTTTGAAAACGTTGGTTCCCAGAGTGATCGGTCAGACAGCCGAAGCACAGCATAAAAAATCCAATGCAACGCGCGAAAGAAGGCGCTGGGATGAATCGTCATTTTTTGCGGAAATCAAAGCTAGACGGGGCGCGGACGAAGCGCAAATGGCAAGAAAAATCTACCTTTGGGCGAAAAGTCAAGAACCCGAAGTTCAAATCCAGTGGGGAACAGGGGATGCCTACGGCGGTTTCGCCGCCCAATTGCCTCAAAAGGGCAGAAAACCCTATCAGTTATTTACTGTAGATATTGCTGGCAGAATGGAGATTTCTGCTCACAATTACGGTTCTGTACCCCCGTTTAATGCGGAGGAAAATTGGCTGGAATTGAGAAATAGGTTTAGTTCGATCGGTCTTTCGCTACCTACAGAACCTGGAGAAAGAAGGTCTCCGAGTCTCGCTTTGTCTACTTTGCAAGACGAATTTGCCCTCAAGCAAGTTATGGAAACTTTTGACTGGGTGGTTGACGAAATCAAAAGTTTATAGTCGTCATTTGTAGGGTTTGTAGTGAGGACTTTAGTCCGCATCCATCCCAGGACTAAAGTCCTCACTACAAACCATTTTTATTAGGAGGAATTGACCGGATATAATATGACCAATGACAATGACTAATGACTACTGATAGCGAATGTTTGCTTGTTTCAAACGCCGCAAAGCTTCTCCCAGCCGATCGCAATCTGCAATCAAACTAATTCTCACATATCCTTCGCCACCAGGCCCAAAAGCATTACCAGGAGTCAGAACCACACCAGTTTGCTGCAAAACATTCAGGGCAAAATCGGTAGAACTCATCCCCGGAGTGCAAGGAACCCAAAGATACATTGCAGCCAGAGGTTTAGGAATATTCCACCCTAATTCTGCCAGTCCTGCAACCATAAAATCGCGGCGAGTGCGGTAGCGTTCCTGCACTTCGTGCAAGTAACTATCCGGCAATTGCAGCGCTGTTTCCGCTGCGGTTTGCAAAGCGGAAAATATACCGTAATCTAGGTTAGTTTTTAAGGTTCGTAAACCTTGAATTATCTTGCTATTCCCTACTACGAAACCAACACGCCAGCCAGCCATATTGTAGGTTTTTGACATGGTGTGAAACTCGACGCCGATTTCTTTGCCGCCGGGAATTTCTAATAAACTTGTTGGTTGATAGCCGTCAAAGGCTAACTCCGCATAACACAAGTCATGAACCAGCAATATTTGATGTTTGTGCGCGAAAGCAACAATATCTTTGTAAAATTCGCGGGGGGCGGTCGCTCCAGTCGGATTACTGGGATAATTAAAGTAGAGTATTTTTGCTTGTTCGGCTACGCTGTCGGGAATGTCGCCTAAGTCAATTACCCAGTCATTTTCTGGTTTGAGGATGATGTTGTGGACTTTTGCACCAGCGATAATTGGGCCACGAAATAATACCGGATAAGCGGGACTCGGTACTAATACTAAGTCGCCGGGATTGATATAGGCGATCGCAAAATGTGCTAAACCTTCTTTAGAACCCAATAAAGGCAATGCTTCGCTTTCTGGATCGAGTTCAACATTGTAGCGGCGGCTGTACCATTTGGTAATTGTGCGGCGAAAACTAGCAGTTCCTTCAAACGGTGGATAGCCGTGATTTGCAGGATTTTGGATAGCTGCGACTGCTGCTTCTACTACTGGTTGAGGAGTGGCACCGTCGGGGTTTCCCATTCCTAAATCTATTAAATCTAGTCCTTGTTCGCGGGCGCGGGCTTTGAGTTCGTCGAGACGGGCAAATACGTAGGGCGGTAGTGTTTGCAACCTGTCAGCAGGGCTAATCCAATCCAAAGTCATTTGTTTTTTGTCAGTTTTCAGTTTTCCTGGTTTGTAGTCAGGACTTCAGTCCTTTCTATAGCAATCCTAAATGATTTTCAGTAGGGACTAAGGCACTGCCGTGTCCCGGACACGGCATCTTGAGTGTCCCTACAGATGGATTTTGGGTAAATCACATTTATGTTCGCGGTAAGGATAATGATTTAGGATTGCTATAGCACAATACGGTTTAGTTAAGTTAACAATGTTTATTCCCCGGAGATCCCCCTAAATCCCCCTTAAGAAGGGGGACTTTGAGAGCTTTCTTGTCCCCCCCGACCTAAGGGGGGTTAGGGGGGATCTGTCTTAATGGAACCGTATTGCTTTCTAAAACAGTTTTTTTAGGACTAAAGTCCTTACTACAAAAGGTTTTAATGTTTGATTTTCAATTCTCCCACAGGTGCGGTAGTAGAAACCATCGCCGCCATTAATTGTTCTGGTACGACTTTAAACGGCAGTCTGTGGATGTCAGAGTCGGGATTGCAGGCTATGTCGGCGGCGCGCTGCAATTGTGTGAGGCTAATGTCTCCGAGTCCTAGATTGTCTAAAGTTTGGGGCAATCCAATCTCGGCGTAGAATTTTAGCAGTTGCTGTCTGGCGGTGGCTGCGAGTTGATTGTTTTGCAGCATTTCTTCTAACCGCAGTTGTACTAAAATGCCGTAGGCGACTTTTTCGCCGTGCAATGTGCCGTGACTTGCTAATAGATGAGTTAGGCCGTTGTGGACGGCGTGGGCGGCGACGGTGCGACATTGGGCTCCGCCGATGCCGCCAATTACTCCTGCTAGCAATACGACGGCATCTGCGACTTCTTGCCAGGTTTCGCTACCGGGTTCTTTGAGGGCGGCGGCTGATTTTTGGAATAAGATATCTCGCAGGATTCTAGCTTGTTGGACGGCGGCAATTATCATTGTTTGTTCGGAGTGTCCGCTGCTGACTGATGCTTCGTACCATTTGGCGATCGCATCTCCAATTCCTGCTATTAATGTCCGCTGTGGTGCAGTTTGAATTAAGCCGTAGTCGAGTATCAATAAATCGGGACATCTGGCTAATGTGACATCGTATTGGAATGCGCCTTGTTCGGAATAAATGTTAGAAAGGGCTGTCCAAGCGGCACAGGTGGCTGCTGATGTCGGTATGGTGACAATGGGAATTTGGCACTGATGGGCTAGGAGTTTGGCTGCATCCAAGGCTTTGCCGCCGCCGACGCCGATGATGAAGTCGGCTTGATGGGTTTGGGCGGCTTCGCGGAGGGTTTCGAGGCTGTTTTCGCTGCAATCTTTGCCGTAGTCTGTGTACGCGGATTGTAGGGGCGATGCCCCCGTGCTCGCCCTTTCGAGGATTGGTTGCAGGTAGGGTTGGGCGGTGGCCAGGGAGTTGCTACCGCCGACGATGAGGGGCCGCTTTCCGAAACGGGCGATCGCATCTCCGGCTTGTACAAGGGCTTTTTGACCCCGCAATACACAGGCGGGAGCAATTGTCAAGGAATAAATTGCGGTTGTGTTGGTAGTTTTGGTGCTTTGGGTTTGAGTCATCGAACCACTGGATGAGTTACGGGAAGGTTGACGCTTTGCAGGATTGCTGGATTTTCTAGGATAACTCTAACTCGTGTTGGGCGACATGGTAAGTTTTGTAAAGTTTTTATTAACTATTGTGGTTGAGTATGGGAGAGGGGAGTTTAGGGGCGATCGGTATAATGAATTTACGGCCAAGCATTGGGGAAGCAGGATGGAACTTTACGACGCGATCGGGAAAACCTACATCCATTAGCTTTGCTTCTGTTCGTAATCTCTCGCAAAATCTTGTTATAGTTCAATGAAAATTAGTCTGACACAACCGAGTTATCGATCGACAATTTGGATACAAGTTGAGTCTAGTGATGTTTGTTGCATAATCTATACGTCAGTCACATTCGATCCTTACGAAAGACTTTACATTTGGTTGGGTCAAATTCGGGAATCAGAATTGCCAGCATCAATGGTAATTCATGAGGAAGGTGACAGCGTAGAATTGATAGCCGAGAGAACAAGCAATGAGATGATACTGTTCAGAATCGACTCGTGGATGTATGGAGATGACACCGCAACACATCTCGCTACCACAGTTAAACCTTGTGAATTAGTAAAAGCTTTTCATGACGGCATTACTGCATTTCTTAAGGATGAGTATCGTCCATCAGACTGGTCACTCGTTAATAATTTAACCAACATCAATTGGAGCGCATTACTCAAGTCACCTACTCTTCCCGGTCAGAATTGGCAGAAGCGTTTATTAATCAGTAACTTGAGAGCATACGACGGAAAAATAGAGCATAGCGAAGACCCACAGGATCGAGCGTCATGGAAGCAACTAACACGGGAACAGCAATGGTCGATCGTCTTACGAGATGTACTAGACAAAATTGCAATGATAGCTCTTTATAATAAAACGCCTGACATACAAGCACTTGCCAACCTTTACCGGAATCTGCCTGTAGATATTGCGTTGGGTGAGATCGATCCAGATTGGTATCAAAAACGTAGGGTGGTGTTAAATAAAGAGTATGAATTAGACAAACTGCGATCGTTTAGCCAAGAAAAAAAAGAAGGTCGCAGTATTCTCAAAACGACTAGACTTAAAATGCTGAGAGTTGGGCAAATTGTCGATGGAACTGTGAAAAAGATTAAACCTTACGGTCTGATCGTTGATATTGGAGGAGTTAATGCCCTACTACGTATTTTCGCAATTTCTCAAATGCCCGTCGATCAATTAGATTTGGTCTTTAAGCATGACGATTGGATTAGGGCGATGATTGTATGGATGGACATTGAAAAAGGTCGAGTTTCACTCTCAACCAGCGACCTAGAGGTTGAACCAGGTGATATGTTAAAAGAACCTTGGAAAGTCTATGAGACAGCGGAAGCAATGGCAGACAGATATTATCAGAACGTTTTGTCAAAGCAGGAGCTTGATTGAGATAGTCGCCCAACATGGCACTGAACAATCAGTTATAGACGTAATGGGACATTATCAGCTAAATCCAGCAGTAGCCTGTTACCAAAATGCAGTCAAACTCGACCCTACTTTTGCTAATGCTTATGAGCTATTGGGATTTGTATTAGCAACTCAGAAGAGGGCAAAAGAATATGCTAGAATCAGGGTGTGTGGAGTCAACAACTTAAATGCCTACCGACGCTCAATTGAGAGGTTTATATCGTCTTAGCTATTGGCTAACGTTTATTATGCTTCAGCCTGTACATCTCGTCTGCATTGACGACCGAACAAACAATCTGTATGTTTTGGCTGGAAATACCGAGAACCTAGAGTTTCAGATTACGCCGAATGGAGAAGTGTTCTGATGAGTCAAGTTAACTATACTGCTATGTCAGATGAGGAGTTAAGGCAATACTTTCTCCGACATCGTGACGATAAGAAGGCTCTTCGAGCGTATCTGGATAGGCTCAGCAAGCGCCCGCGTGAGATTATTACGACTATAGACGATCCTGATTTTGATGCCAAGATTCAAGCAGCAGTTTTGCGGCAAATGCAAGCGGCAGGTAACAACGGTGATCCGGCGGTCTAACCATTCAAATACAGCGGACGGACAAAAGTCACTGGTACTGAGTTTGAAAGTTATCTGCCGCTGATTTGAGCCGTTACATTGTTTCCGACAGGTGAAATGCGATCGCGCTAGCGATGCGGAGCATTATCGCCCGGAACTTCTTCGGATCGATCGCCTCCTTTCCCATATCCTAGAAAAACACAGCCACGGCCCCATAGGCTAAATAATTAAATTAAAGGAATCTGTCCGACAAAAACAGCCACAAAATTATGCCATACAGTCAATTCACAACCATCACCAAGGTTAAAGAAGCCTTCAATTTAACCACAGTAGAAGGAATCAGATTTCTCCCTGAAATTACCCCGATCCAACCCAGTATTAGTCTGGCGGCAACTCTGGAAGAAACTTTACCGCTTGCTGTAGCTACAGGCAGCGAAAAAGCCAGATCCGAGCTAATTATTAGCCCTGTTCTTGTAGAAGTTCGTCGCATTCTCAACCGTCAAATTAGTCTATTTTCTGGAGAAGATTTCAACGTAGATGAATCTCTGGGGCTGAATGAACGCTGCGACTTTCTGATCAGTTGTTCCACCGAACAATTAGCAATTGAAGCACCCGCAATTATTATTGTAGAGGCAAAACAGGCCGATTTAAAAACAGGAATTGGTCAGTGTGTTGCAGAAATGGTGGCGGCACAGAAATTTAATGAAGCCAAACAAAAACCTTTGCCTACCCTCTATGGTTCTGTTACTAATGGCCTCCAATGGCAATTTCTTAAGCTTAGTGGAAACGAAGTAACCATCGACCTGAATATTTACTCCTTACCGCCAGTAGAGCAAATTTTGGGTTTTTTGGTTTGGATGGTAAGGTTCGAGAATTGAGCTTTTTGACCTATAAATCGAATAGAGTTTTCAACTTATGCAGAAAATATTGACGAGAATCGCTAATTTTGGCATGGACTTTTTCGACTTTGAGAAGAGCTTTGTGGTGACTTTTAGAGCTTTTTTATTTACGGCGTTTAGCTTGAAAGTTTTTAGGATTAACATTTTTTTCGCCATTACTCCAGCAGCAAGGCTGTGAATACCGAAATCAATCCCAATCTGACATTGTACTTTTTTTGAAGTTTAGATGTTTTGCGAATCCTGCCAAAAGCAGGAAATACTGTTTACGAATTTCTCAATTATTTTGACTTAGGTTATTGGTTGCATTTAAACTTATTATCAAAATGGCAAATAAAAAAAATCTTAATGCGAAACGGCTCACCAAAAGTCAGGTTCAGGAATTAATAGAATCTGAGGGGGAGCTCCATGAGGAGTTTACAAAATTCTTTGAGGAGACCTATAGCACGGGATACAAGAATCAGCCTCAAATTTATGAGTTATCAAATGATAGATTTCTATTTGTTTGCGATCCAAAAGGGTCTTTAAGTCCTGGTAAAGGAGATATTTACTCTAAAGAATATTTTCTGCGAATGATTCGATGGACACAGAAGGTGAGGGATGACTATGCTAATAATCGCGGTAGTTCTGTAAGTCATTGGAGATATTTTTCAAAAAACAAAGCACAGCTTGTTAACAAAATTGATGAATTGATTAATCAGTTAACAATTCATTTAGATATTTTGTATGAGGAATTGGATTATTCATACAAAAGTTTAGACGTTGTATCTAGCAAGGTTGACAGTTATGGATTTGAAAAAGTTCAAGCTGATTTATACGATAATCTAGTTGCCTATGTAGGAGAGGTTATACGGCGCAGGGTAAAAGGTGATTGGGTTGTTAGAGAAGATTATCCAGGTTGTGAATACCCTGTTATTACAGTGAATAACGGCGTACTCATGCCTATTAATGTGGTGTGGCAAGAGCTAGGTACGCTTGAACCAATAAATCTACGCAAAGAAGCTGCCAATGAAGTAAGGCGATTTTCACTCAGATATCGGTAGACATCAAATTTTACTAGATTTAGAGCTGTTGCGCTGCTTAACATTTATTTGATGTTTTTGAGTTGCTTTGTTTATCATCAACTTCTGGCGATCGATCGCCCTTTTCCCATATCCTAGACAAACACAGGCACAGCCAAGGCTGAAACCACCTCGGATCGCCAAATCTGTGCGATCGCGCAGGGAACCATCCCTAGTTGATGATGGTTGTAACAAAATTTGTGGGATTATGATTTTTGTGCAATTAGCCTTCTTGCCTTCATGCCAACGAATGATTCTGACCTACAAATCCAAGCGCGAAGAATTCTAGACGCGATTGCTTTCATTCCTTTTGAGCAATGTCAACCATTGACCCGTAGGTTTGAGAGTATTCCTGCACGTCCTGGCATTTATGCAATCAGACACAGAACTGATGGATTGCTCTACATCGGTAAAACCAAGAGCTTACGAGGTCGCTTCAGTGGTGGGCACAAAGCTTTTTTGTGGGCGTGGCTCGATAAATATAGCGATGAAGACATACGGATTGCTGTACAGACAATTTCTCATTGGGAGAACCCTGCGTTACTATTGGAGCTAGAAGCCATCATTCTAAGAGCTACTGAACCCCCTTACAACGTCCAAATTTCAACTGAGATGTAAACCCATGCAAGCCAAACTTCAAGAGCAACTTTCCCTCGCTGATGCCGAAGTTATTTTAGGACGTTTTCCTGAACGAATTCGTGCTGCCCTAATTGCTCGTGCTGCGGAAATTGAATACCCGATCGAAGCAGTCATTGAAATGGCGATCGCTAGTTTCCTGGACACAGAGGCATTAGGTTTTGTAGATTGCAAACCAGGACGCGGACAATAACAGCGTCAACTGGCGATCGCCCTGGTCTGTCTAACAACCCGGTTGGAGCGGACTACCGAAAGATATTGGTGGTGATGCAAAAGTTATTTGTAGCCACTCAACCGGAACGTTACATTTTTATTTTCCCAGATGTGAAACACGATCGCGCTAGCGATGCGGAGCATTATCGCCCGCAACTTCTTGGGATCGATCGCCCTTTTCCCATATCTTAGAAAAACACAGGCACAGCCAAGGCTGAAACCACCTCGGATCGCCAAATCTGTGCGATCGCGCAGGAAACCATCCCTAGATGTGCAAAACCAGGCTGGTTTAACGGCATTCGCACGATCGGGACTATACCTAATTTGCCTGCTTGCAGCGATAATGGATAGGATGACGGTAGCTTATGATACTGCTGTTTGTCTCAGCCAAGATATCAACTCATGCAGTCTGGTCAATCACCATCCACTCAAACCGTCACAATTTACAAAGCTCCTCAAAAAGGTAAAGGTCAAAAGTTAATGGAGGAGGGGTTTCAGTCCATCGATTTTCCCTACAATCCTCCATACCTTGATGGGAGTTGCTATTTTGCTGGGCCCAATGACAGAAGCATTGCCGAGGAGTTCAACCAGAGCTACAACGATGGCATTCTTGAGGTGTCGATCGATCGGGCAACCTACGACCGAGATTTCAAACCGCTTGAATATCGCTATGATGAAAATGACGATTGCGAACGGATTGAGGTGGTCGTTCCTCAGAGCTTGTTTCCCATCCTCAACCAATTTCCACGAGTCCTCAAACCACGGTGAACAGTATGGATCTTAAAAGTTGGGAGCAAACTAAATCTAAGTACAAGCTAGGTCAGTTTGTGCAGGGTAAAGTTGAGTTTCATGCGCCCTTCGGAGTTTTTGTAAACATGGATGAATCTTTTGTCAAGGGGTTAATTAAAATCCCTGACTTTTTAGACGAGGCAGGGATGAGTGAAGAAATGTATCCTGAAATTGGCACAACTGTAGGTGCGGTTGTAGTCGGATATAACGAGAGTAATTGTCGCGAGGTATATTTAAGTGCAAAGCCTAGTGTGCTACATAAAGCTCTCGTCCCTCTGAAGATTCCTGCTTTAGCTGGTTAGGGCTACTCTCTGCATCGAGGGGCTTTACACTGTTTGATGCGTTCTTTGTCGATCGCGATTCTCAGGAAAAGAGCTAGTCACGATATGCTCTGCTTTTATACCAGCCTCAATCAGCGATTGGCTTAGACCTTCCTCGAAGTTATCCTCTTCAATTACCACTTGACGATCGACTAAACGAGCATGAAACAGAATCGTGTTAATCCAGCGCTGTTTATCCCAGCCTGTCGCGAGAATCAGAAAGTGACCCGAATCGACATCACAGACGGAGTAAAGCTCGATCGCCTGTAAACTGGGTTGAGCGCGGGTTGCTTCTCGCAGCGTTTTTTTGAGAATGTCTGCATAGGTTAGTGAGTTATCCATTGGAGAATCGCCTCTTGACTTGGTTCGTAAACTAATAAATTGATTTTATTTCGCTGCACGGCTAACTAAAAAATCGGTTAAGCAACTTTGAGTCTGTTGGGGAGGACAACCTGAAAGTCTCAGTATGTTGCTACAATTTCTGAGTAGTCCTCAAGCATTTACCTATGACAGAACCAGTATTTCGCCTTTCTCGCGTTTCAGGGTTTCCTGTCAAAGACGATGATCTGCTTGCTGACCTGAGACGTGTTGCAGAACTTCTTAAAGGCTCAAAAGTTACGCAAGCTCAGTATAGTGAACATGGTACTTACGACTGTACTACACATATCCGTCGTTTTAGATCGTGGAATCAAGCTTTGATCAAAGCAGGTATTTCACTGTCACACCGGGTTGATATTTCCGACGAACAACTCTTCGAGAATCTATTTCAGCTTTGGCAACACTACGGTCGTCAACCGCGACGAAGTGAGCTTGCTTTACCTCCATCCACCATTTCACAATCACCATATAATAGGCGTTTTGGTTCATGGATAGCAGCTTTGAAAGCTTTTGTAGAATATGCAAATTCCACGGGAGTTGAATCGCTTGACATAGCTGCGAACAAAACTATTGAGTTGTCTCGAAAGACAGGGCGCGATCCTTCTCTAAGATTACGCTGGCAGGTCTTACAACGAGATCGATTCACCTGTTGTGGTTGTGGGGCAAGTCCAGCAATGACTTTTGGTCTAGAGCTACAGGTCGATCACAAAATCGCTTGGAGTAAAGGAGGCGAGACTGTACTTGAAAACTTGCAAACGCTTTGTTCCCTATGCAATTTAGGTAAATCAAATGAGTAGGCAGATTACTGGATTTCGATGTTTGATTATAGGATAAAATAATATGACAGTTAATTCTATTGCTATCTATTGAGACCTCTTAGGACTGACTTCAAATAGCAATTCAGAGCGGTAAAAGCAGACATCAAATGCCAGAAAAAAGTTCATATGTCCCAAAATCAATGGGGCGTTACTGTCTTGTGTCCAAGCAAAAGCCAATTCTACTGGAGGAAATCGCTCAACATTTGCTGTCACCACTAATGCCCGCGCCTCAAACCTAGCTAAGTTTCCCCCTAGTGGAACAGACAGCCTTTGACGTTCCCAAACTGCTCCTAATCTTAAGCCCATTTCGTAAGGCAATACGTTGACGCTAGAACCTGTATCTAACAAGCCTATCGTACTTACAGATTGGTTCTGATAAGTCAGGACTATTGGCAGGTACGGCAATGTACTCAATGCACCGAGGCTTGGATCTATCTCCGTGAAGGCAAATTTGACTTTATCGACCATGTGTAGCTACTTTTTCCTCTGTCAATGCCTTTGCTAAAACAGCAGCAGCTTCAAAAGAATCATGCAAACCTTGACTAGCTACTTTGCCTTGATCTTGAATGTCCAATGGGGTTAAACCAGATTCCTTTAACAACTCAGCTACTAAAAAGTGTAATAGCATGAGCTTATCAGAATAAGATAATTCTTTGAGGAGTGGTGCAAGTTCAATCAGAGGCATAAGGTGTTTGGTGAATTTGGGTTGTATCTATTCTAGAGTATTGAGTTCACATCTGCACATTACGTTCAAATAGAAGTGATCACAAGTCGTTAGAACCCACCGCCGATAGTTTATCTGTGGGAGTCAAGGGTGATCTGCGACGGCTCAACTTTGTCGTTACATTTTTCTCGACAGGTGAAACCCGATCGCGCTAGCGATGCGGAACATTATCGCCCGCAACAGCTTCCGATCGCCCTTTTCCCATATCCCAGAAAAATACAGCTATTCAAATCATAAAAAACACAAAGTTAGTATCGTAATCGAGTAAGATTTACGCTAAAAGGGTTAGTTTAGTCTCCCAGTCTTCGCCGTCGAGTACAGAAAATTCAGTTAATTCAGGATCTGTCAAAAAATCTTGGGCTGTGACAGCCATATATGGTGCTAGTATTTT
>JARCMA010000450.1 GCA_030248405.1 Microcoleus sp. MP8IB2.171 | reverse complement strand
TTTAAGCCCCCACCTTTAGGTGGATTGTTTTTAGGCAGGGGCTTAAATCCCCTGCCTAAAAACTTCGCACTCATCTGTCAACTGTCAACTGTCAACTGTCAACTGTCAACTGTCAACTGTTAAGCACCTTAATTTAAGGGCGATCGCACTTCAGGAAAAAAAGGGCGATCCTCTTCGAGGGCTGCGCTAACGAATTTGGCTGAACTACGAGCTAAATTGCAAATTTTACAGCTCGATCGTCACAATTTTTTTCTTGCTTTTTTCGTCGCGCAGCACGACTGTATTGTAGGGTGATGTATCCGTCCCCAGCGGAATTGGCAGCTTAAAGCTGTCGCTCTTATGCTTAAGTTCGCCTAAATCAATGCTTTTCGTTATATTGCCATCTGTTGCCAGATAAGCGGTAAGTTCGCCTTTATAATCTTCAATCAAAAAGTCTCTGAAGAAAACGACTTCCCCACCCTCGGCATCGATAGCAAGGATGACCGTACCGCTAAACGTTGCGCCTTTTTGTTCTTCATCAACCGTCGCCATTTTAATTTCCGAGGGGTCTTGACCGGACATATCTGCCATAAATTTTTTCTCCTGAGCGGAGCGCAATAATTAACAAGAATCTTACCTGACGCTAGGGGCGATCGCAAAACTCTTAGGACGTATTTCTGCATCGGTCTTGCTTCTCTCTCAGGTTAGAGAAGCCCGCGATCGCGCATTATTATACCACCAATTATCTCAATTCTGGAGTCAGTAAGTACAGACCGTTAAAATTATCTCTATAATACCCCCAAGTCTCGCAAACACCGCCCCGTTAATTCGATTCGATATTTAGCATCCTTAATCTGGAGTTTTTAAGTGATTGGGTGGAGAATTAAGCCTGATGTTTTTGATAATTTAAGAGCGATCGCACTTTGCTCAATAAAGGGCGATCGCCCTGAAAAATTACTCTTTCCAGTAACGGGTTAAAATCCGCATTATTTCACCTGCGATCGGCGACGGTAAAGGCGGACTCCACTCGCCAACTTCTGCAAAACCCAAAACGTGCAGCAGATTGATGATGCTTTCCACTCCTTTGGGAATCCCGCAAATCAACAATCGGATCGGTTGTTTGCCTGTGGGCGCACCGGTAATTTCTTCGCGCAGGAGTTCGGGAACTGACTTTGGCTGTGATATCATAGAGTTTGAACTACACAAATAGTCGGATAGCGATCGCCCTTGAGTTTTCGAGTCAAAGGGGCGATCGCTTTTCCGTTGGTACATTCTGAGTATAGGTCATTCTCCCAAGTTAGTCAACTGCCAAAGTCAAAAAAATTACCGTAGCGGTTAATTAAAGGAGAGTGAAGGTTGCGGGATGGTAACATCAGCTTGCAAAGTCGTGCCCAGTAGTTGAGAATCACCAGTGATCCGTTGGAAATTAGCAGTTGTGATGGCCGAGCGCAATATCAGCAATAAGGAGTTAGCTGCTTTGATAGGAATGCACCCAACTTCCTTTTCTCGACTCAAAACCCGCCGCCGCCTCACGAGAATTGACGAATCGACTCTCAATGCTCTGTGCAAAGCACTAAACTGCCAACCGGGAGATTTAATGGTGTATGAGGAAGACAATCCCGATCGCACTTAAAAAACTGACTGCGATCGTGAGTAGTAAGGTGGACAGCGACGCACCCTACACATTCGATCGCACAATTTTCACTGCAAAAACGCGAGCAAACTCAGCGACAAGAATCGATCGCACTCGATCGACCTCAATTCCCGGGATAAACTGCTCTAAACTTCCAACAGGTCGATCGGGAATCCCGCAAGGTACAATTTGCTTAAAACCTTCAAGATCAGGGCAAACATTTAAAGCAAAACCGTGCATCGTAATCCAGCGGCTGACTTTAATGCCGATCGCCCCCACCTTGCACCCATCCACCCAAACCCCAGTCATTCCCGGAACCCGCGAACCTGTTAACCCGCAAACTTCCAACACCCCCAGCAGCACTTCCTCCAACTGTCGCAAATACCAGTGCAAATCCTGCTGGTGACGGCGCAAATTTAAAATTGGATAGCCCACCAACTGGCCGGGACAATGGTAAGTCACCTCACCACCGCGCTCAACTCGGTGCAATTCCGGCTGAGTTTCGCTGTCAAATTTCAGAAATTCCAACTTCGATCCCAGCCCCAAAGTGTAAACCGGCGGATGTTCCAGCAAAATCAGCACATCAGGCAAATCAGGATTTTCCCGGCGCTCTTGCACCAGTTTTTGCTGGATTTCCCAAGCTTGGGAGTAAGGCACTTGTCCCCAATCGAAGAGCAAGCAGGGTTGTGCATTTAGGTTTTGAAGGATAATAGGGGAAAGCATGAAAAAAATCAATAGTGTTTTTACGGAATATTGGTGCAGTTTAAATCAAGAATTGTCAACATATAAAAAAGATTTGAAAGAAAAGTGTTTTGTTGAATACATAATGCTATTGTATAAACTATACCCAAGTTACAGAAGGGAGGGAGCTCTATGAAGCTTGTTATCCAGGGTAAAAATATAGAAATCACCGATGCGATTCGCGAGTACGTCAACGAAAAGATTGAAAAGGCGGTTAGCCATTTTCAAACTTTGACTACTGAAGTGGACATTCATCTATCGGTGGCTCGTAACCCCAGGATCAATCCTAAGCAGACTGCTGAGGTGACAATTTATGCTAACGGTAGCGTGATTCGGGCTGAAGAAAGCACGGAAAGCCTTTATGCCAGCATAGATTTGGTTGCCGATAAGATAGCTCGTCAACTGCGGAAATTTAAGGAAAAACGCCACGACAACAAAATCCAGAATAGTCCCAAAACAATTGCGGTAGTTGATGAACATCCTGTAGCAGCGGATTTGATTGGCGATCGAACTCCCGAACTTCCTGCCGAGGTTGTACGGACTAAGTATTTTGCTATGCCTCCAATGACTGTGCAAGAAGCTTTGGAACAATTGCAGATTATCGATCACGATTTCTATATGTTTCGTAATGCGGAAACAGGCGAAATTAACGTACTCTACGAACGCAAGACTCACGGCGGCTATGGAGTTATCCAACCCCGCCACAGCAACGGTAACGGTAATAGCAAAAATGGCAAAACTGCCGAAAGCACTGTACCTGAAAAATCTAGTGTTGGGAAAAGCTAGATAATTTCTAAGTGTTAATGGCTGCAAGTCGTTAGCAAAAAGGACTAAAGTCCTCACTACAAACGTATCGTTCGTAGTAAGGACTTTAGTCCTTTCTTAGTTTGGATTTTTAGACAGTATACTAACGTTACAGGTATTTTTTACGGCTGGTGAGTCTATAATCCAATACGGTTGACTTAAGATATTTATGCCCCGGAGATCCCCCTAAATCCCCCTTAAGAAGGGGGACTTTGAGGGCATTCTTGTCCCCCCCTTTTTAAG
>JARCMA010000449.1 GCA_030248405.1 Microcoleus sp. MP8IB2.171 | reverse complement strand
GGCGGCATCTTTGGCAACATCTTTTTGTAAAGATTTGCGCCGGGAGTTGGCAATTTCGGTTAAATTTGCTAGTTCTTCGCAGCGTTTTTTGTCGCGGCTGGTGAGGAGTTCTACGCAGAAGCTGGCGTCGCCCTGAATGCGGCTGACGGCGTTGATTCGGGGGCCGAGGCCGAAGGAAATGTCGGTTGGGCGATCGCCCGATCTTTTGCACAGTTCGAGCAATTTTGCAACTCCTGGGCGGGTGGGATTTGCGATTTGTTTTTGCAGTTGTTGGATGCCGATTTGTGCGAGGTAGCGGCTGTCTCCTGTAAGTTGGACTAAATCGGCAATTAAGCCGATCGCTACTAATTCTAATAAATCTGTGAGCGGGCGCTGGGGAATATCCGGTAATGTGTGATATAATGCTTCAACTAATTTGTAAGCTACTCCCACTCCTGAAAGGTTAAATAGTTGGTGGTTTGGGGGAAAGTAGCGGGGATTGATAATGGCTGTAGCTGGCGGGCGCTCGTCAGGTAATGTATGATGGTCGGTGACAATTGTATCGATGTTTAAGCTAGTCGCATATTCGATTTCGGCGATGTTTGTACTGCCGGTATCGCAGGTAATAATTAAGCTAATTCCCGATTTTGCTAAGGTGTCTATTCCCGGGATATTGATTCCGTGAGATTCGGTTAAGCGGTTGGGAATGTAATAAATTAGTTGGTCATTTTGAGCGAAAAATTCTCCCAGTCCGTCCCAAAGTACGGAGGTTGAGGTAATGCCGTCGGCGTCGAAGTCTCCCCAAATAGCGACTTTTTCTGCGCTGTTTCGTGCTTGCTGGATTCTTTCTATCGCCCAGTTCATTTCTAGTCCGAATTCAAAGGGACTTGCTGGTTGGTAAAGTTGGGGATTTAAGAAACCGGGTATTTGTTCGGGGTTTTGAATTCCTCTATACCACAGAAGTGCGGCGGCATAGTTTCCGGGGAGTTCTGGTGCATGGTTTCTGACAGCTTGGATCAGCCAAGCTGGGGGTTGGGGTAAGAGTTGATTTTGCCAGTTTTGAGGGGTTTCTGTCATTCGATTTTAGATTTTAGATTTTAGATTTTAGATTTTTTAGATTGTAGAGAGTTATCAGTTATGTTAAATAAATATTTCATCGATTATAGCAAGATTTGGCAGCCAATCTATGGGAGTTTCTGCGGGAAGATTGAGTGAGGGAGTTTTTGTGTCTTGTGTGCGGTTGCAGCGAGTGGCGAATTGACAGGAAGCGCAAAGATTGGAACTGATTTCTACTTGGGGGAAGAATTCGCCGCCTTCGGTATAGCGCTGTCGCCAGTCGGTTAGCTGGTGCAATAGGTGGGTTAAATCTTGTTTTGTGCGATCGTGTTCTATTTGGCTGTAGGAAAATGTAAGTTTTTGTGGCGGTTCTTCTCCTTGCAATTGTACGAACCAGTATGTCATAGAAACTTGTTCGGGGGAATAGTCGCTGGTTTCTACTAAGACGTATAAATAGAGGCGAGTTTGCCAACTTTCGGCTATCCATTTTGATTTTTGAGGGCGGGGATAGGTTTTCCAGTCGAGAATTTGGGCGGCGTTTGGTTCTGCTATTAATAAGTCATAGATAACGGTGAATAGGTAGTCTTGGAAAATTAGGGTGCGGGGGTGTTCGGCTTGGCGAAAAATGCGATCGCTATTTTCTGAATTAGCGAAAAGTTCGGGTGCGGTGTTGATAAATGCTGCTACACAGCGTCCCAGTTCGGGGTCTTGTTGGATGATAAATTCAATGGGAAGTCCGAGTTCTCGCTGCTGCATTAATAGGTGAAAGTGGCTTCCCCATGTGAGTTTTTCTTTGTGTTCTGGGGAGGCGGTGGTGGCGAGTAGTTCGAGGTAGCTGTGTTGGAATTTGCGGGGGCATTCTTCGAGGATTTTAAGTTGGGTTTGGGAGAGTCGGAGCATTTTTGGGTGTGCTTTTGTTGATTTTTGGTATGGTTTTGTGATACTAATTATGAAAAATTCGTAACAGTTTCTGCGCCCAAACTATCTCTTGTTCTGAGATGAATTGAATTCAATCATCAACATCGGTGAACAGGGCTGATAAATCTCGATAACCACTGACAAATCGAAAGATTTCTACATCCTGTCCGATCGGCATATAGAGTATAAGATAGTTATCCATCGGGAGACTGCGTAGACCTGGTAAAATCTCGTTTCGTTGTCGTCCCAGGTTGGGAAACTGAGCAATTTTGGCAAATTTTGCGTCAAGATTGCTTAAAAAGCGATCGGCTATATCGAGTCCCGATTGACGAGCGATGTAGTCTACAATTTGCTCGATGTCTTGAATTGCGGGTTCGGTGAGGCGAAATTTGGGAGTCATGCTTCTGATGAACTGTAGCGCGATCGCAGGTGGGCGCGGATTTGTGCGATTGCGATTGCACCGTCTACGACTTCACCACGTTGGGATGCTTGCTGGCCAATCAGTGCGTCTCGTTGAAGTTCTTGCAGTCGTCCTTGATAAATGTCTTCTTGTTGTTCGAGGAGTTGAATGGCTGCGAGGATTACTTCGATCGCACTTTTGTATTTGCCAGTCGTGAGTTGACGCTGCACGAGGGCTTCGACTTCAGGTGACAAAACAATTTGCATGGCGTTGGAGAGGAGAAGAGTTAATTCTATTGTAGGCGATTCCCTACAGGATAGCTGCGCTCGCGCGTACTTCAGTCATATTGTTTTTGATTAACGGGCGATCTTAATTTACTCACCCAATATAGAAGAATTTTATTGTTTTACTTACGAGTAATATTGACGCTTCATGAAAACACGAAAATTTGATTGATCGCAGTCACATTTTGTAGAATGTTTATTTAACATGACTTTGATGGGAAGATGTCCAGGTGGAGCTGTTAGAGAGTATTTAATATCAGAGTAATATATCCAATCACCCTTCACGTACCAGCCCACACGCTCATCAAACTCCTTACAACCCCGACCCTGAAAGATTGTAGGTTCACCCTCAGTACGAACAATGCTTTCCCAAATTCGCTTTTGTACGCTGAAACCAAAGTGTCCCTTGCTATGTTCTAGCCAGAGTTTATTTATATTTCTGAGCTCTGTACCCGGTAAAACTTCAACATCGTCACCCGATAAGCGGTTGTTCCAAAAAGCCTCGTATGTTGATAAATTGGCTAGTTTGGGTGGTCGTTCTATTTTTTCTCTGCCTAATAGTTTGAATATTATTTTCTCTGTTTCCTCATCGGCTTCTTTCCATTTCCTAGCTTGGAGCAAGCTATCTAACTTAGAATACTTTCCCCCGACCACTGAAATAGATTTAGCAGACGAAGTATATTGAGAAGCAGCAGCATATTTAATAACTTCTCTAGCTGCATTAGCTTCATTATTTATTCGAGTAGACGTATTATTTAAAGACTTTGCCCAATTAACCACTCTTTTTTTGACTTTCGGGTTACTGCGGGCTTTTTCTTCTAAATCTTGGGCTACTTGCTCCTCAGCTTTATCCGCACTATATCCCTGATTTTTAAGTTGATCTACAACCTCGCGAAACTCGGCGACGACATCAGATAATTCTTGATTAGTGTTAATGTAACAACCTTGTATTTCTATATAGTCTCCCTGAATATAGTTGCCCTGAATAGATTGATTATAATTACCACCGTCTGTGTGAATATTGCGATCGCCAGTTTTGCTATTCTCTTCTAAGTTAGTTCTTGATTCTTGTGGAGTATTAACACCTAAATTCCATAACAATTTAGAAGCTCCGAATATTACCACGCTAACTATCAACCTAGTTAGAGTCAGAACGCCCGTGCCAACAATCACAAAACTTATTAGTCCAACTAATACGCTAAAGAAGTAATATCGTTGCTTTTTACTTCCTGGCAGCTTAGATATTAAAATACTGAATTTCTTAAATATTGGTCTTATTTTACCTATCATTAATTTAGCGAAATAAGCTGTTCTGCATTAAAATTTAAATTGTAGTGTAGGGCGGGCAGGATGCCCACCCTACAAGAGTTTGAATAAACAGGGCTGTCTAGATTAAATGCGCGACAGCTTATCTGTACTTCAAAGAGGAATACCTAATAATCCTAGCGTTAGCTTGACTACCCCTACCACTGCTTCACCAATCAGACCATTGGCAGCACCATCAAGTACATACTGTGTCAACTTGACTAACCTGCTTTTGGCTTGAGAATCATTATTAGCCTGAGAGACTAAGTCACTAGCGACTTTCTGCTGAGCATCCTGTGGAGTGTATCCCTGTGTTTGAAGTTGAATTAATGATTCTTGAATTTGAGTCGCTACTTGAGATAAGTCGTGACCCATATTTATGAAATTGCCTTGTATATAATTGCCTTGAATTGATTGGTTATAGTTACCGGAACCCATATAAACGTTGTTGCCCTCGCCAGCCATATCTATGTCTCCTTAAATTTGATAGCTGTTAATAGAGAATTACGAAGGATTATACTTGATTTCTAAAAATTACGCCACCATTGTAGCTATAATCTTTGTCGTAGTCAATACTACCGAACAATTCTAATACTTTTAGTTATTTTATTATTGCAGCTTTAACTGCAGGATGAATCAAGTATTCAGCAATTCGAGTGCGTTCAAAATAAGTATTTATTTCTTCCTGGGTATCCAAATAAAAGCTCAGCGCGTCAAAAGACATATTTTTATTATATGTTATGATTTAGGCTAGAAGCGTGTAAAAAATTAAGGGCGATCGCACTTTTCCCCACCCCATTTACAAATTCCCAATTTGTTGAGCAAACCACATCGCCGCCGTCCCATTTTCCTCGCCCGAAAGTTTCAAAGTATCAGACAGTAAAGCAATTGGCAATCCCTCAAGAGCACCGGAAATTTCGCATTCCTGATATTTCCCGTTTTCCTGCAAGCGAAATGCCAAAACTCTCTCGCCCTTAATATCTACTACCCAATACTCAGGAATTCCCAAAGCAGCATACAACCGCTTTTTTTCATCTAAATCGCTTGCCAAAGTCGTATCGGAAGTTTCTATCACTAAATCGGGAATTCGCGATTTATTTAGATTAAGTCGGCGCGGTTCCCCTTTTTGCCACTTGATGAATTCTCCGCCGACATATAAAATGCGATCGGGCGCACCTCCTCCCACCTTTGGCTTCTCAATTACACATCCACCCAAATCATCGAAAGCTTGTCCTCCTTTGCTGACAAACCAGGCGTAAAATACCAGCGTCAAGAGGTTGTTAAATCTGGCGTGCTGAGGCCCTTCATTACCCATATCTATCCAAAGATATCCTTCATAAAAAAATATTCTCGCTTCCTCCAAAGACGGATCTTCGCAAGCAGCTACATAATCTTCCCACGTCGCGGCTTGCCATTGGGGAATTTCGCCCACTTGAGACACGATGAATTTTGCAGTTGTAGAAGTCATGATTTAAAAGCAAATTGAGGATAAAATTATCCTAACTTAGGTTGATATTTATCTGCTGTGGTAATTGGTAGTTAGTAATTTGTCAATTTTTATAGCCCCCCTTTTTTAAGGGGGGGATCAGATCCTTGTGCTTATCGAATTGCTGTGGGCGCCGCCATTGGTACTTCTAAGTCTGGTTGCAAGTCAAAAACTACCACAAGCGTTGCTTGAGGCATCAGTTGACGCAGACACAGCAAGTGTCCGTCAGCATCCGATCGACTGCGAAATCGCCCCACAATCGCGCGCTGCATACTGGGCATGAGTTTCGCGATCGCCCAAGGGTACAGCCGTTTTTGGTAGGCGATCGCCCGAGGATTCGCTGCGAATCCCTGTTGATAACCGTTTTGTGGCATGATGGTTTAGTATCCTCTATGGACTACAGGAAAGGGCGTTAGTAAGTCTCTTGCCGGAAATCGACTAACGCCTCTACTACTATGATTAAACACCAAATAGGTCATATCCGTCAACTATTCACGGTAAAACTTAACGTTTTGTCCATCAAAAGGTTCTGTCAGCTATGGATCTGAGAGCCTTAAGAGAACGTGCGGGGCTGAAAATTATAGACGTAGCACATATACTAGAATGTGCGGAATCTTCAATTCGCAACTGGGAAAAGGGTCGAACATTGCCAAAAATGGAAGTTTGGCAAGTATTCCGAATGCGGGACTTGTATCGATGTACCGAAGCGGAGTTAGTGCTAGCTGTCAGAAAGTCAATGCCGACGGAAAAGAAAGAACAGACAAAATTGACGGAGTAACAATTATCTCTTAGTCCGCGGAGGCGGACTTCGTTTGTGTAGACGCGATTTCAATCGCCGAGTTCATAAACGCAGATGATAAATTTAAATTCTTAAATAACTAGCGGTCGGACTCAGCGGCAACAGCAGCAATGTTTGTTTCTGCAAATCTAATTCAATTCCCAATGCTTCTAACGGGATGACGCCCAATAACGGATCGGCTCCTGCGGGCAGTTCTATGCACTCAAAAGTCGCGTCTCTTCCCATTAATGAAATTTTGGCATCTTCAAAAATGCGTGCTGTACCGATGCCTGTTGCCGTTGCTACAGGCACTGTTTTGAGGAGTTTTAAACCGAGTTGGGCGATCGCATCCTGCGGCAGACATAAAGTAGTCGCCCCAGTATCTACGAGCACATTTTTTAGGATAATAGAACGTACTCGATCGGCCTGAATCACGCCAGCTTCAAAGAGAATTTGATCTGCATGATTCGTGATTGTCAGCGTTGTGGTAATTTTGCCCATTGTTTCTTTGATTGTTGATGTCATAATTGTATCCCTCTCGGTATCATTTTAGACTGATTGCAACTTTCAAGTAAAAGGGCGATCGCACTTAATCACACATCACAAAATCACTCTTTTGTCAATACAAATACGCTTTCTTTATTCCCCCGTCCAATCCGCAAATCTTTATCCAAATAAGTGATATCCAGCCATCCCTGCTGTTCGCGAGTATCCAGCCCGAAATCTACAGCAGCGAACTTTTTCCCCGACTCAATCTCATTGATAAACTTCCCCGGAGATTCATAGCCAATCAACCTGCTTAAACCGAAAATTGACCGCTCAAACTTCACCTGCACTCGCCGTTCGGAAGTTGGCTCAAATCTCGCCGCTACACTGACAATTCCTTCCAAATAAGGCAAGCCGTAAAGTTCGCCAATGTTGTAAATTTTAGAGTCTTTGACGCGGATAGATTGATAAATTTGACCCAATTTTACCAAGGGAAAACTGTCAAGATTCAGCAGTTCACGGCTGCTGGTGTACAATAACCGCCAGTCACCATTTAAAAGCTCTGCAGCTTCGACAGGGCGTGGTGTGGGGTTGTAATCTTCCAATTGGGCGATCGCGCTTAAAATCGCTTGTTTGTCGCTAGCCGTAGCCAGCAAACCTCGATTCTTACCAGCAATTATCTCTAAGAGTGCAGATTTTTTAAGCATGATTTTTTAAGAAGGAAAGCACGACACGGATTTTGACAGGGATACACTGATTAATTATCGAACTTGAGGCAAAAGTCAGACCCATATTCTCTTTAGTCTCAAGCGAGAGGGACGAAAGTTTGTGGAGACGCGATTTCAATCGCCGAGGACTAAGAACTAATCACTAAGATATCAAATTTCACCATATAAAGCAGAGTCCGATACAGGTAGGCTAATTCTTGCTCGTTTTTAACGTAGCGTCGGATAACTTCCCCCACGCCGATCGCACCTTCCTGCTTAATTGTATCCAATATCTCCATCTGAATGCTAACAGATCTTCTCCTATCCTCACCAAAACTGGTAAACCTAATTGTCTGTACCTGCTTTAAAAGTTCTGGTGTGGCGATCGCACCCAGACTCAGCATCATCTCATTGCTTAAACTTCTAGTCGCATAATTACCCAATACCCGAAACGGATCGTCGCCTAGGGGATAAGGCGGCTTCCCAGGTTTTAAAGGTGCTGACTCCGGTGCCGCAAAGCGAATTTCTGCTAATTCCTGCCACAATTGTTCGTAAGCAGCAATTACTACTTTCCAATCATAAATTTCCCTCGCCCTTTGTCTCGCATTTTCCCCCATCCGCTTTCTCAATTCGGGGTTTTCAATTAATTGGCACAACGCCAGGGTGCAAGCATCAATGTCAACTGCTGTGGCGAGGGAAGTGTGACCCATGTAAGTCGGCCAATTTAAGCTGCCGTCAAGATAATTTAGGGCTAAATCTAAACAAGATTCTGGGGGCGGGATGAGTGTGGGAATGCGGAAGCCGTCTATTTCGTGGCGTACAGATTCTTTGTATCCGTTCCAATCGGAGACTATGGCCGGCAGTCCGTTCGCCATGGCTTCTATTGGTGTCAGTCCGAAGGATTCTTGAATGTTGTCGGAAAGCGAAATGAAAATGTCTGCCGCCGACCAAATATTTATTCTAATTTCCGGCTGTCTCCCATCTAAAAAAATAGCATTGACCGAGGGACAAAATATTTGTGCACTATTTTTAAAGTCGGGTTCTTCTCTCGGATCTTCGATCCAACCGGCTTGAATTAAGTGGATTTTGGCTTTTGTCTGTTGTGAGGCCCGTTCTAGGGCGATGTACATGGGTACCGGATGAGCTTTTGCAGAAAAAGTCAATCGACCGACAAATAACACAACAAGATCTTCGGGAGAAATGCCGAGTTCTTGTCGCAGTTGGCGGCGACTATTAACTGCTTCCACACCCTGCGGAAACGCGCTGCAATCGACTCCTAGGGGAATAACGGGGAATTTGACCAAAATTTCCGGTTTACCGCCGTTACGCTGCGCTAAATATTCAGACCACTCCCTCATAACTCCTTCTACTGCTGTTTTCACGGCGGCAGAGGTGCAGATCAGGGCGTCCCAAGGCTGCATGGGTGCGGTGATCAAATCGCCGATCGCGTCCATGATGTATTTTGTACCGATCGTGTGAGTAACGCCGCAAACGCTGTAGGCCCGCTGATCGACAAATCTGCGCGCCCAAACCATCTGCGACAGAACCGGATCGGGTCGGTAAATTGTGCCCGGTTGAGATAGCAAATCCGGTCGTTCCATCGGAATCCAGCGGACTTTCCGAGGTTTTTGCAGCCAAGGTTGGATGTGCGAACAAAACTCCTTAAAGGTTGTTGCGCTATCGGCGCAACAGTAGAGAGAGTCAGCGGTTCCGTGTTGGACTAAGCTTTTGAGAAACCCTTCTCCGGCTGAATGACGCCCCAGAAGTTTTTGCCCTCCAGTGTCGTAACCCTCTTTGTTGTATAAAACCGCTGCCGTTATATCCATTCTGAGATTTATTGCTTGAGAGTTGACTGAAGAAGCCAGAGGGCATTCGGGCTCAGGCTTTGATGAAAAACCAGGAGACTGTTGTGAATCAACGCCTTGCCGTTAGCGAAGCTTACAGAATAGGATCGCCACCTGTCGCGCGATATCTTAAAGACGATCGTCTCAGATTACAATGCTTAGGGCTAAAGAAGGATTGGCAAGAGCGGATTTTAGTGTTATCCTCATGCCCATGCTTGGGGGCGATCGCCTTTTCGGTCTGCCATCTTATCCGATCCGGAACCAAACAGTGCCTGTGGTATAATGCTTTAGCCTTGCTAAATGCCCGATTTGCAAGTGCTTGATCAAAGGAGCAGTTCGTCGGCAAAACGTTACCTCTACTCGATCGCGTCTTTGTCTTTAAATACCGAGAATCATGTACAACCCATCTCTGCGTCAAATACCTCGCCACTTGCCTGCGGATGTAATTCCATTAAAGCAGCAATCTTCTCTTTTAGACTGGTTGGAATCTAACAATCGCCTGTTAGCAAGGGATGTCCAAGAACCCGACTATCTGCACGAAGAAGAAATTTCTGAACTGATGGCAGTTGACGACAGTCCTTACGATGATTTAGAAGAGGAAGTAGAAGAGGATGTGAGTGTAGGCGAAGAATAACGGGTAGAAGGGTGAAGGAATCAACAGGAAACAGGGAAGAAAAACTAAGAGATTTCTCAATCTCCTGTATCGCACCCTATTCCCCCATTGTCAATTGCTTATTCTCAAATAGTGTGTGGTGAGGAGTGTTATGGATAACTTTTTGGATGAGAAAATCCCTTTTAGTCTGCCTTTCAAACTTACAGGCAAGAATTTATTCCTGCTGCTGGGTTTGGGCCTCGGCATTGTAGCGATCGGTTTAGATTTAGTAGCAGGTAGACTTTTAAATACGCCTGCATCCCTATTTATGCCGCTAGCTGTTTGTGCAGTAGTTGCATCGGTTTTGGGCTATGCAGTTGTGCCCGTACTTCAGCAACTAAAAGCAGGACAAATAATTCGCGAAGATGGCCCCCAAGCCCATTTGAAAAAAGCGGGAACGCCGACAATGGGAGGCATCTTTTTTGTACCTGCCGGGGTAGCAGTCGCTTTACTTTGGTCTAAGTTTAACTCAGATGTTGTTGCCGTATCGGCTTTAACTTTAGCTTACGGTTTCATCGGCTGGATCGACGACTGGCAAATTCTGCGCCTCAAGTCGAATAAAGGTATTTCACCTCGGATGAAATTGGCTTTGCAAATAGGTTTTGCAGCTCTATTTTGTCTGTGGATAATGTTCCGTGAACCCGGTATTTCTACCAGCATTGCTTTGCCTTTCGGTTGGGTATTGCCTTTAGGTTTTCTGTTTTGGCCGCTGGCGGGTTTTGTGCTGGTAGCTGAAAGCAATGCTACGAATATTACCGACGGCGTTGACGGGTTGATGGGAGGTTTGGGGGCGATCGCACTTTTGGGATTAGGTGCATCTGTAGCCTCTACTTCGCCAGAATTAATGATATTTTGCGCCTGCACCAGTGGCAGTTGTCTCGGTTTCTTAGCACACAACCGCAATCCAGCCAAGGTGTTTATGGGCGATACAGGTGCTTTAGCTTTGGGCGGTGCGTTGGGTGCGGTAGCTTTATTAACAAATAGCCTTTGGATATTATTAATTATCAGCGGGATTTTCTTTATAGAAACGCTGTCGGTAATTGCTCAAGTAGGTTATTACAAAGCTACAAAAGGGCCTGATGGAATCGGCAAGCGTCTGTTAAAAATGGCTCCGCTGCACCATCATCTAGAGTTGTGCGGCTGGTTGGAAACTCAGGTTGTTGGCATTTTCTATATAACTAATGGGGTGTTAGTGTTGATGATTCTGCTGTTGACTGGTAACAGTTAATAGCCGATTTTTAACATAATTTACAGCATATGTAACTGATATTTAGTGCAATGTTCAAAAACAAATAAGATGCCCGTTCCACAAGAACTTAATGCAGTTGTGGAACGGGTATCTTGCCCGTTTGAGACTAAAAAAAACAGGCAAGATGCCTGTT
>JARCMA010000448.1 GCA_030248405.1 Microcoleus sp. MP8IB2.171 | reverse complement strand
ATTAAGGCGTTGAGAAAGCTAATTAGAATATCTTTGCTTTCTGAAGAACCGAAGATTTTTTTGAAGGCGTAATCGGTTTTCGGGTTGATAAATATCATGATTGTCAGATGGGTGCTTTTCGACTATTAGTTTGGTGAGGAAGCAACCAGAATCGAACTCAGTCAGATTGCTGATTTTGTTTCAGGCAAAGGCTTGACATCTTCTGGTAAATGTGCGTGAGCCATAGCCAGCACTGGCTCCTCGATACTGTGTTCGCCGTCGGTGGGAAGTTGGCAAGAAATCAGTTCTGTGACGATGCGATCGCCCAGAGCGTCTTCCCAATCCTGCAACTGTTCTCTGGCTTGGATCGGTGTATTGATAGCCACGTCTACGCCCATTTGCTGAAGGTTGAGGCTGTGGGCTGTCGATCGACGGTTTACCCACTCCACCAACCAAACGCTCAATCCGACTGCTGCCATCAAAGGCAAGACTATCCGATAATCGCGGGTTAATTCAAACATCAACAAGATGGCTGTCAGCGGTGCTCGGGCGCTGCCAGCAAGGACGGCTGCCATGCCCACCATTGCGTAGGCGGGAGGGCCTGCGACGCGATCGCTCAATGCCGGGATCATTTCCAAAAAGATGCCGTAAGCCGAACCCAAGGAAGCTCCCAAAAACATCGCCGGAGCGAATATCCCGCCCACTAAACCGCTGCCGAGGCTGATTGCTGTCACCGCCAGTTTGACGAATAGCAGCACCAGCAGCAAAGACAAGGAAAATTTCACATCTTGGAGCATAGCTTGGACTGTTTCGTAGCCGACGCCCAAAATTTGTGGCAATTGCAGGGCGACTAAGCCGACGCAAGCCCCGCCGATGATCGGGTGCAGCGGCCGGGGCAGTCGTCCGAGCCAACCAAATCCTCGGATTTTTCCTTGAAAACAGCGATCGGTCAATTGAATTGCTTCTGTATAAGCTAGGGACACACAGCTCGCCAAAAGTCCCAATCCCATGTACAGCGGCAGTTCTAGGGGGCTGCGGACATCGTAGACAGGCAAAGCAAAGGCCGGCTGAGCTCCCAAACAAATTTGAGCGATCAGCGCCGAAACTACGGCGGAGAGCAAGACAACGCTGACTGACGAAGTGGCGAAGGTGCTGCCGAGCACGACTTCTAAGGCAAAAAAGACTCCGGCGATGGGAGAGTTAAATCCCGCAGATAAACCTGCTGCTGCTCCGGCGCCGAGGAGCAAGCGCTGCCGTTCTGGGGAAAGCTGCAAGACTTGAGCTAACAGCATTCCGAAGTTCGCACCGATTTCGACACTGGGGGCTTCTGGGCCGAGGGATGCGCCGGTGCCAAGGGATACTGAGGCGGCCACCATTTTGGTGATGGGTTTGAGGGGGGAGAGTTCTTGCAGGCCGCGGGTGGCTGCAATTAATGAGGACATATTCGGGCCAAAATCCCGAAACCGCCAGCGCATCAGCCCGATGATGACTCCGCCGAGGGTGGGAATGCAGGCTAGTGTCCAAGAGCCTTTCGAGGCGATCGCGCCCATGAAGTCTTCCAGCATCAGGCTGTGGATGAAGTGGATCAGGTAGTGAAAGGTGACGACGCCTGCGCCCGTAACTCCCCCGATGACTAGGGAGAGGATGAGCAGGAGGGTTTCTGGGCTGGGGTGCAGGCGGTTGAATAGCGGGCTTAGTCGGGAGGCTTGGGGAGTTGCTGCGGTTGGCCCGGGTGGCGGCAGATCCACAGGAGGGATGGCTCTCATTTAGCGGTTAATTCTTCGGTGAGAAGTTATATAAATATTACAATTTATTTCTTATTTTCATTTTGAGTGATTTTAGGGGAATTGACAACTTAGTTATGGCGTATTTTAGGGTAAATTTTTGGGGCTGGCCGCTGGGGTGGAATGACTGATTCTGAGGAGCGGCAGATTTTAGGTCATTGTATAATCATTTACATTCAAACTTAGATATAATTTGGCGATAATGCTAATCAACTATATTTACCCTGTGGGTGGTTAGGCCGATCGCATCAGTGAACGGGTCATATCATATAACTCAGTGGAAAACAACTTTCAAATTAAAGAATTGGCGATTTGAGCTTTTACCTTACAACCACTAATCTCAAATCTCCAATTTTAAATCCCTCGCTCGCGCATACTATCACATCGGTTGTTGAATGGGCGAGATTCTGGGTCTGGGTTTGGCGATCGACATTAGCGGATCGCCGATGGTGGCGACTTTCCAGGGTGGGGATTCTAGCTGGCGGGCTGCGATTAAAAAGGGTGCACCTCGTTTTAGGCGATCGACCATTATTTTAGGTGGAAGAAATGCAGATAACAAAGGTTCGTTGACGCTGCCGACATAGGCGTAAGCGCCATTTTGCAACCACCTGCCGGCAACGGTATTTGCATCATCTGGAGCGGATGCTGACCAACTGTGAATCATGTGGATTGCTGCGGGAAATTGTAGTTTTGGTATGTCGTCAACTGCAGCGTCGCCGTTACCGACTTGAAATGATTTTGGATAGCCTTTGGAATTCATCAATATTAAGTCAAATGCCCACGGTATTGCTGCTAAACTCCGCCACTGTTGCAGGCTAGATTCTGGTTGCTGCACTAATTCTACGTTAATACCTATGCTTTTTAGTTCGCTAGCTGCTGACTCCATTTCATATTTTGCCCAATTTCCTTCTTTTGGGTAACTGTCATAAAGCATGGCTGTTTCGCTGTCTAGAAATATGGCACACATGGCTTTATAGATCGATCGCACTTCGTCGCCGTAAATCCAGCCGGCGGCGGCCCAGCGTTCGCCGTTGGGATGCCTTCCCAAACCGTCGGTTACAGCCCATTGTTCGTCTTTGTTTTTGGGGGATTGATATTTTACTGCTAGTTGGCGTACAATGGTGATTGTGTCGATCGGGTCTCCGAGTTGAGAGTAAAAATATCCGGTGGATTCGACGACTTTTGTAACCGCTGCTTGCAGATTTTTCCACTGTGCGTCATTGAGGTTATCGTTGGGTTTTCCGAAGTTACCTTCGAGAAATACTAAAGGTTGGCCGCGGGCGGCTGCTAAGGCAACTGCTGCTGTACGTGCTGGGTCGTTTTCTGATGTGATTACTACTCCGGGAGGTTCCCAGCCGAGTGAGTTCCATTTTGCTTTTAAGGTTTGAGCATCCGTAGCATTCCAGGCTGCTGCTGCGCTGTTGAGCATTAATTGTTGGAGTTTTTGACCTTTTGGGAGTTGCTGTTTGATGCTCGGCAAACGGACGATTTCTTCGGGTTGGAAACGCTGTAAAAACATGGGCGCGTATTTTTTATCTTCGATGAGAATGGGCCAGTTTCCTTTGAGATTCCATTTTTGGATTGCTGCTAAGAATGTGGCTTCGTCTGGTACTAAAACTATGCGGTTGACTGTTGGGATGTTGTCGCGGAGGATGTTGACTCGGAGGCCTGTTTGGATTGGCCAGGGTTCTTGTTTGGCTGATGGGGGAAGTTGAAAGGGTTTTTTGAGTAGGCGATCGCACCCGACACCGATTATTGCTAAGCTTGCAATAAGTGCGATCGTCAGGAATTTAAGTTTTAACTGTTTTTTCATATATAGTCAGTAGTCATTAGCACGAGCGTCCCCGCTCGCGAACGTTATTAGTCAGTAGTGATTAGTTTAACGTTAGGAGAGCTATCGTCTCGGAGAGAGAACCTTGTTGTTAGTAATTCGTTACATAAAAAAATAAGAGCGCGTACATTTTTTCTTTTCAGGTTTCTGGTAAAAAAACTATATCGTAAATACTATAAATTATGCAATTTTATTCTGTGAAGAGCAGATTTTCGAGCTATGACACAAAGAAAGATTGTAAGTGCGATCGGACTGGCGACTTTTTGTGCGATCGGCCTAGCAACTACAGGTTTAATAATTTTCGCAGCCAACGGTTCCTCAGTCAAGCATCAAGTCCGACAATTGCTTGTTACCAGAGAATGCCGGGGCTGCAATCTTTCAGGGGCTAATTTGAGTGCAGTTTTTCTGGAAGGCGTCAATTTAGAAAATGCCAACCTCAAAGATGCCAATTTGTGGAGTGCCAATTTGGTAAATGCTAACTTAAAACAGGCCAACTTGACTGGTGTTTACCTGATAAGCAGCAATTTGGTAGGGGCAAATTTGGAGGGAAGTAATTTAGAAAAGGCTTTTTTAGAGGATGCTTATTTTGGAGAGGGTAACTTAAAAAATTCTAATTTAGCAGGTGCTTTTATGAAAGGTGTTTTTCTCGTTAATGCTGACTTGGCGGGGGCGAATTTGGAGGGGGCTAATCTGTGGATGGCTAATCTGGAAGGTGCAAATTTGCAGGGTGCTAATCTGAGGAATGCTTTGCTGTTGGAGACTAATTTGGAGGGGGCGAATTTAAAGGGTGCGGTGATGCCTGATGGTACGCGGCATGAATGAAAGTCAGTTGATAGTTGACAGTTGATAGTTGACAGCACGTATAATAGTT
>JARCMA010000447.1 GCA_030248405.1 Microcoleus sp. MP8IB2.171 | reverse complement strand
GCTTAATAATTGAGAAACCACACGACATAATCATCTAATAACTGATTGTTTCGGGAGATTACATCAACTGATTCTAACTCGAATAAAGGCAACATAAACTTTTGGCGATCGCCGACGCGCTGCACTTCCACAAATATGCCTTCTTCCTGAATCACCAAATCCTCCAACCGATTAATTGTGAATCTATCAGTATAAGAAGGTTGAGTTTTTTTGAGCCTTGCATATTCTTTTTTGCTGCCAGAACCCATTGTATATTCTTCTTCCCATTCAAACTCTTCTATGCCGGTAACGTGGCACGGAAGTTGAATATTTTGCTTGATGTAATCTAGATATTTGACTGAGTTTTTTAGGCTGGATTTAATATTTTTAGACCCCAAAATCTTGCTAATTTTAGTTTCAAATTGCTTGGTATTAAAGGGGATATTTTCATCGAGAAGCGCTAACATTTCTGGATCGAACCCCGCTCTCAATTCGGTTACTTCCGCCAGCAGGCGCTGGAAGTCGTTTAGCGGTTTCGGTCTTCTGCCTGCTACAATGGTTTCATCAAGCTGAACTGGAGGAACTTCGGATTGTGAAGGAAGGGATGGGCTTTGATCGGGGCGATCGTCCACTTGAGACTTGTTAACTTGAGATTTGTTAACTTTAGACTTGTTAACTTTAGGCTGGTTAAATTTAGGCATCGCTCGGTCTCGCTGTATCGGTTTATCAATAAAGTATATCTTGGCAGAAGTACATTCGTGTCTGATAGGAGGAAGCTGTAATGCAACTATTGAAATCACCTGATGAATCGCCAGTCTATCAAGGACAATTCGGCGAATTTACGATTACTCAAAACGATCGCACGGGAGTGTTGATTTACCGCGCCGGATTGGGGGTGGCGGCGCTGTGTTTTGCGATCGGCACTACTCTGGTGCTACAACAGGGCGATAACCAGATTGCAATCCAAGCTGTAACGCCTGTTTTTGCTTGTTTCTGGATAGCTTTAGGCGTTAGCTTGGCTACTATTCACATTTACATGATTGCGCTGCACCGAACACTACAGGCGTTTTGGGCGATCGGTGGCGCGGCAGCATTGTTTGTCGCCCTACAAAGCAGCCAACCTCTAGCTTTAGCAGTGTACGAACATCCCGCCACGTTGTGGGGAATTGGCTTTACTTTTGCCGCCTTAAATGGCATTTTTTTTAAGGAAGCTTTCTGCTTTAATCGCCTCGAAACTAAGTTTTTGACTCCGGGAGTTCCTCTCTTAATTTTAGGACATATTTTCGGCTTTTTGTCAGCGGAAAATGAACAGTTTTTGCTG
Source organism: Microcoleus sp. MP8IB2.171 (assembly GCA_030248405.1). Taxonomy (GTDB): domain Bacteria; phylum Cyanobacteriota; class Cyanobacteriia; order Cyanobacteriales; family Microcoleaceae; genus Microcoleus. The sequence continues at coordinate 6,503 of JARCMA010000447.1, read as the reverse complement.
GCTATTTGGGCCGTTTTGTTTATCATCTTTGCTGTGCGTAAGTTTTTTCAACCGATGCCGCAGGATATCGGGGATAAAAGCGTTTTTGAGTATCTGAAACACCAATAATTTGGGAATGGGGCATTGGGAATGGGGCATTGGGCATTGGAAAATTCTCTCACTTTTCCACTATTTCCCTCTTCCCCAGTCTCGCCGAATCTGCCTCCATACCCGAAAACATCTAGATCGATTTAAAATGAGAATTCGTCTAATTCGCCGCCGAGAAATGTGGGCAGTTACCAGGGAAGTCTGGGTAATTGCTCTGATGGGATTAATAATTGCAATGCTCTTAATTATCACAAAGATCCATCCGTTTTTGGCGGTAAATGCGCCGATTAAAGCAGATATATTGGTTGTCGAAGGCTGGTTGCCGGATTATGCGATCGAAAGTGCGATCGCCGAATTCAAAAAAGGCGAATACAGCCAATTAATTACCACAGGAGTTCCTTTAAGTAAAGGCTACTATCTCGCTGAATATAAAAATTATGCCGCACTAACTGCCGCGACTTGTATTGCGCTAGGATTTGATAAAAACCAAGTAATAGCAGTACCAGCCGCGAGTGTTGTGAAACACCGCACGGCTGCTTCTGCGATCGCACTTCGAGATTGGTTTTCTACTTCAGATTTAAAAGTTGACTCAATTAATCTTTATTCCTTTGGCCCTCACGCCCGCAGAAGTTGGATTGTATTTAAAGAAGTGCTGAATCCTGAGATTAAAGTCGGGATTATAGCGGCGGAACCGCAAGATTACAATCCTCAAGAATGGTGGAAATCGAGCGAAGGTTTTCGGACAGTAATCGGAGAAATTATTGCTTATATTTATGCCCGTTTCGTAGATTGGAAAGCTTAGATGCAGCAGACGGCGGTTGAAACCGCGTCTACACAAACGATGTCCGCCTCCGCGGACTGAAGAAAACAACATAATTTAAACCGTCCAGTCTTCTAAAAATCGAAGTTTTATATCAACCCATAATGATAAAATTATTCTCAGATAAGTTGAGGGCAACTCGTTGTTAGAAGAACGCGCTTACTGGTTAGCATGGTCACAAATTAACGGTATCGGGCCGATTTTGTTGCAAAGATTGCACCAACATTTCAATAGTTTGGCAGAAGCTTGGACTGCAAAACCAGTAGATTTAATGCGAATCGAAGGGTTTGGCAAGCAGATAATTGAAACCATTGTGCAAGAACGCACTAAACTCAATCCCGAAGAATTTATCGAAAAACATCTTATAAAAAATCCCTATTTTTGGACGCCTGCAGATCCAGATTATCCCCGCTTATTATTGGAAATTCACAATCCGCCGCCAGTGTTGTATTATCGTGGTTTAGTTGATGTAAAAGAGAATCAAGGAATTACGCCGACGGTGGCAATGGTTGGCACTCGCAGCCCTTCGGAATACGGCAGAAGGTGGACTCGGAAAATTAGTACGGCTTTGGCTAGAAGCGGTTTTACTGTGGTTTCGGGATTGGCTGCGGGCATTGATACAGAGGCTCATACAGGCTGTTTGGAGGCGGGAGGAAGGACTTTTGCAGTGGTGGGGACGGGAGTAGATATTGTATATCCTAAACAAAATGAGAGGTTGTGCGATCGCCTGTTGCAGCAGGGATTGGTAATTAGTGAATATCCGGCGGGTACTCAACCGAATAAAACTAATTTTCCGCGCCGAAATCGCATAATTGCTGGCTTAAGTCGCGCTACAATCGTGATAGAAGCTCCGCACAAATCTGGCGCGTTAATTACTGCTTATCAAGCGAATGATTTTTGCCGGGATGTGTATGTTTTGACGGGCAGATTGGATGATGAGCGTTCTTTTGGTTGTTTGGAGTTGCTGAGTAAAGGTGCTCATCCGATTCTGCCGAATAGCGATCGACTGTTAAGCGAAGACAGGTTGCTGGAAATGCTCGGAGCCATGCCAAAATTGGATAGCGCGCAGCAATTGTCGCTGTTTCCGACAAATCCAGCCCCTGAAAAGCAAAGCCCGCCGTTGGATGAGGAGTTGGCTGTGGTGTTAAAAGCTCTGGGCTCTGGGCCGAATTCTCTTGATACAATTGTGGAGGCTGCGGGATTGGCTGCGGGGACGGTTTCTGGTATTCTTTTGCAGTTGGAATTGTTGGGATTAGTTTCGCAATTGCCAGGTATGCGCTATCAGCGGTGTTGATTGGTAAGTAATACGGTTTAGGCCATTGGTGTTAACTTAAGTCTAAAACCCTCTTTATCTCTCGATTATCGCCGAGGCCAGATCCCCCTAAATCCCCCTTAAGAAGGGGGACTTTGAGAAGATTCTTATCCCCCCCTTTTTAAGGGGGGTTAGGGGGGATCTAGGCCTTGATAGTCAGCGGTTGAAACCGCATCTATACAAACGATGTCCGCCTCCGCGGACTGAAGATAAGACGGCAATTTTAACCGCCTACTCTTCAACCCGCGCACCATCCGGGTTTTGTCTGTATCGACGCGGTTTCAACCGCCGGGTTTTCTTTAAATCAATCCGAAACTCCCTGCGGTAATACTGCTAGCAGAAACTCCACTGATAGAAGCTAGAATCTCTCCAGTTTGGGCAAACCGGATTAATGTTGCACCACTATCTTGACTAATCGCCAATTGCGAGAAAGTCAGCCCGTTACCCAATACTAAGAAGTCTTTACCAACTTCAAAATCGGTAATTGTATCAGTCCCGGAATTGGTGGAAAGTAGGAATTTATCGACTCCCTTTCCTCCAGTCAAAGTATCATTGCCCAAACCGCCATTCAGTAAATCATCTCCCTTGCCACCAAGCAAGATATCATTACCATCATCGCCGTTCAAGATATCAGCACCGCGGCCGCCAAACAAGGCATCATTACCGCTAGCGCCGAGCAAAGTATCGTTACCTTTGCCGCCGTAAAGAGTGTCATCTCCAAGGCTGCCGTCTAGGGAATCATTGCCTCGTCGGCCGTTGATAACATCATTTCCGCTGGTGCCGGTGATGATGTCGTCGCCATTTGTGCCGTTGATTTGACCTGGGGAATTGCTGCCCAAATCCGCGTCGCCGGTGACTACAGGAGTCGCAATCCCAACAGGCAAGATTACGGCTTGAATTTTGCTATCTAAAGCAGCACCAGTATTGTCAGTAACTAGCTGGGAAATTGGCTTGCTTCCGGCACCAACTGCTTTGAAGTCTTGGGTAGTTGCGCCCAAAGATACTTGTTGGACGCGGGCAACGGCTTGGGGAATTGATGTTGCTGTTGAGTTGGAGATAGCGAGATCAATGCGCTGATTGGCTGTTGCCATTACTGTCGCGGATTGCGAGGTAATTTGGGTGACTTTTTGAATGTTGAAACTGGGGTCAATCTGCTGGATTTTAGCAGCGGCTTGCTGAATTATTGGTTCTAAGGCGGCTGGATTGCTGAGATTTAAGACTGTACCGGATTGAATTTTATCGCCCATTGAACTGACAACAGCTTTGACAAGATCGTGATTGGCTGCACTGGATGCACCGTCAATCAAAGCGACTGTTTGAGTGATGGTGTTTTGGACTTTCACCATTTCGGATAAGACTTGGACTCCGCCTGGTATGTTGTTGTTGGTAGCTTCTATTGGATCGAAGCTAGTTAAGTCAACATCAGCGGGGAGTCCAAGGGCGGCTTTGACTAAAGATTGGGCTTCTTCTTGTGCAATTCCTTTGTCGGTTAAGTCGGCGACTAAGGTGGTTAGGAGGGTGACTACACTCGCATCTGGCGGTGCGGTGACTGGTGTTTCTAGGGGTAATCCGGTGGCGGTGTCTGTGCCTCCGATCGCAACTAGATTGCCTTCTTCTGGGTCGATTTCTCCGTTTTTGTTGGTGTCGAAAGTCTCGAAGGGGATGTTGAGATTGAATTTACCGCCTGCATCGGTTGTGGTGGATGGTTCGTTGGTATCGAGTATGCCGTTTTTGTTGGCATCGAGGAAGACAGTTGCACCCGAGATGTAGCCGTCAATAACCCAGCGACCATCTTTCGTTGTTACCGTGAAAGTCTGTTCGCTACTGGCACCGTAAGAGTCTGTAGCTATTAACTTCACCTCGAAGGGTTGCGAACCGGTTGGGGGAGTTCCGGTGAATGTGATTGTGTTTTCCGAGGAATTGAATTGAAGTCCGAGCCAATTGGTGTTTGAGCCACCATTTTCTAAAGGACTGCCATCAGGTAGAGTTAACTGGTAATTAATCGGGTCGCCATCCGGCTCAGTGTATACATCTTTGATGGCTTGGTTAAACTCAGTGTACCTCCCGCCTAAACGAATCTTCTCTTCTGGCGGGCGATTGCTAATCGTAAAAGTACCTCCTTCGGCAAAAGGTGAAACTGCCCAAGCAGTATCAATTGCTTGCACTGTCCAGGAATATGTCCCGCGAGGCAAGTCTTTGAGTTGCCAGCGGGTGTTTTGATTGACATTCCCCAACCCCACAAGGTGCTGAATTTCATCGCTAGACCCTGGGGAAAGAATATATCTTTCCCCTTGCGTACTGTAAACTCCCAGGTTGTAGCTTAAACCAGGAGTTTTTGTTTGATCATCTGTTGCCGGGTTCCACTTAAAAGTGACATTTCGACCATCCGGCTCAGCCTTCAGCTCTGTGGGTTGACGGGGTGGAGTATTTGCATTAGGGGTGTTGTTGCGAAAGACTTTGGTAAAGAAGTCGTTTTCATTTAGTCCTCCATACTGGTTGCTTGGTGCATGACCCGTGAATAGGATATCCAATTTCCCATCCTTGTCGTAGTCTCCCCAAGCAGCCTGGGAATAGCCACGATTAATTAGTTCTTCTGAGCGACTTTCACCACTGTCGATTTGTACACCACTGTCGGTAAAGCTGTTTAGACCAGAAAAACTGCCTGTGTTGCGATAGATTTTGGCGACGATTGTTGCTGAACTTTCGCCATTTTGTTGATCGACACCAGTGCCCAGAATATCCAGAAGCCCGTCATTGTCGTAGTCTCCCCAAGCATATCGAGCGCTACCCAAAAAAGGTATCTGTACACCTATGTCTTCAAAGCTGGCAGACCCATTTTCACGGGTTTTGTTGCGGTAGACTTTGGTGAAGGACGACTGGTAAGAACTATCGCTACCCGATAGCAAAATATCCAGTTGGCCGTCGTTGTTGTAGTCTCCCCAGGCCATATCACGAGCGTTACCGCCCGAACCAGGTAATTCTACGTTCGTCTCTTCAAAAACGCCATCGCCCAAGTTGCGGTATAGTTTGGCTAAGTATCTTGAGTTAAAGCTGTCTTGGACTTCTTTTACCTCGACAAGGATATCGAGTTTGCCATCGTTGTCGTAATCTGCCCAAACTCCAGAATCAGTAGCACCAGCTATTTTGCCATTGGCAGAAGAAAATAGTCGTCCGACACTTAAACTCGGATCTACTCCATTAAGACGTGCTTTGCTGTCTTCAAAGCGGGTTTGACCGCTCGTACCTGTGTTGCGGTAGAGCGTGGTGCTTAAGTCCCTGAACCCATAACCTCCGTTATTTGCCGTACTAAATAAGAAATCAGGACGCCCGTCATTGTTGTAATCTCCCCAACTTGACCAAGACCTATCCGGGTAGGGGGGATTCAAAGGTAAAGGTAGACGTGTCTCTATGTTAAAGCTTTGAGAAGAAGTGTTGAGATGGTTGGGGTAGATGTCTTGGCTGGTACCAATGAAATTATTATTGCTGTAAATATTGTTGTTTACCGTGACATCCAGCCGCCCATCGCTGTTGTAGTCTTCCCAGAGTAAAGCCTGACCTGGCAAATCTATTCGATTATCTTTGTTAAAGCCTTTGTTGGTGTTGTAGTAGATTCGGTAGTCTCCGAGGATATCCAGTTGACGGTCATTGTTGTAGTCTCCCCAGATGGCTGAACCCCAACTAGATATCGGAGCGTTCGTGTCGGTGAAAAGTCCGTCAGCATCAAAAATTTGCAAGGTAGCGGAGCTTTGCTGGCCAATCGCAGCATTCTCCCGATTAGTGAGCCGAAACTCGATTTTTTCTGTTCTTTCAGCTTGACCATCCGGCAAGATGTCAATTGTGAAAGTTTTAGTATCTTCGTATGGGTTAAAGGTGATTTCACGAGAGAAATTGGGGGCAAAGTTCCAATCTGTTCCCAAAGTCGCTGAACCAGTAGGAGGTTCTATGTACACCTTGGAAATTTTGTTTAGATCATCCCCAGTGCGAGTAAGAGTAATTTCTGTCTGAACGACTCCTGTGCGACTTTCATTGATGTTGTAAGTAGCTTGGGAAAAACTTACCGTGGGAGTATGAGCGTTCATAGGCAGCTCGACATTTCCGTTACCTAGCCGATCGACATTTCCGTTACCTAGTGGCAGATTAATCGATAGGGGTCGATCGTTACGTTTCCCAGAGTCGTCAAATATGGGATTTGAGACTGGCGGATTTGAGACTGGCGGATTTGAGACTGGCGGATTTGAGACTGGCGGATTTGAGACTGGCGGATTTGAGACTGGCGGATTTGAG
>JARCMA010000051.1 GCA_030248405.1 Microcoleus sp. MP8IB2.171 | reverse complement strand
CCAGAGATGTTGATTAGATTGTAGCGACGGTAGCCCAGACTCACTGTTGCTTGCCGTTTCGATGACAATTGGTACTACCACAGAAGATTTTAGCCCCATTGCAATTAGATATTCCAGGTGGCAGGGGTCAATCGGGCGATAGCGAATATCTTGGGTTTCTAAAGATTCTCCAGTTTCTACCGAGTCCAACGCACTGATCCCAATTTGATGGGCACTTAGATCGATAATTGTGCGCTGGCGTGCCCGCAGAAATAACTCCCTAGCATAAGTCGGAATATCATCGGCAGGGAAATTTAAACCTAACAGAGAGGGTAGACGATCTTGATAAATCGATTCTGCTATGACCAGTCCGTGACCTTCAGGCTGAAACTGATAAATTTTGATGCGATCGGTTCCCAAAAATGAACGCACTTCCGCAACTGTCGCTGACAGGATTTCCCCTAGTTCTAGGGATTGACGAATGCGGTTAGTGATTCGATTTAGCAACACCGACTGTGTGAGACTTGATGATTGGTCGTCAAAGCTTCCTGCTGAATTTGTTTTGCTCTTTGAGCTCATTAGAATATCTAGCCCCCTGTGAGCCAAACGAGCGCGGTTTATGTTTAGCCTAGATCAAGTGCTATAAGTTGGCCCGATCTTCCCAGTTAGAGACTGCTTGGATTAGCAGAGGGCTTAAAATATTTGGTTGTTTGATGATTAGTTTGTGTCAAGTGTATTTCTATGGTTTTCACACCAAGTAAGCTTTATTCTTCCCACACTAATCAAACGTTTTTCTAGCTTATCATATCATTTCCGGTAGCATCGGAATTATTCATCTTTATTCTCTTCCTTTGCGTCCTCTGCGCCTTTGCGGTTTTTTAATCATTCCTATCTAACCGGAAATAATATCACGAGCGGCGTGAGCGACAGTCATAACCTAAAAAATCTAGAATTATCTAGATTTTCAGGCTACAGCTAGAAACCCATCAATTAGAAGTAGAAGCAGCCAACTCAGCCAAACGTTCCTGCTGATCCTGAGAAATACAAGTCTGAATAATCCCCTCAATATCCCCTTCCAAAACAGTATTGAGCGAGAAATTCTCCCCCAAACGGTGGTCAGTAGCCCGATTATCCTTATAGTTGTAAGTGCGAATCTTCTCCGATCGCGAACCAGTACCAACCTGCCCCAAACGCCGCTCCTTCACCTCATCCTGCTGCTCCCGCAACTTCAGATCATAAAGCTTAGCCCGCAAAATCTGCATCGCCCGCTCCTTATTCTGCAACTGACTGCGCTCCTCAGTACAGAAAATCCGAATACCCGTCGGCTTGTGAAACAAATCCGCAGCAGTTTCCACCTTGTTCACATTTTGACCACCAGCGCCGCCCGATCGAGCCGTACTCATCTGAATATCCTTCGGATCGATATGAATCTCCACCTCATCCACCTCCGGCATCACGGCCACCGTCGCCGTCGAAGTATGAATCCGGCCACTAGCCTCAGTCAACGGCACCCGCTGCACCCGGTGTACCCCGGCCTCAAACTTCAGCTTGCTATAAACGCTGTCGCCCTGAACTTCCAGAATCACCTCTTTAAAGCCGCCCATATCCGCCAGCGACTCGCTCACCAACTTCACCACCCAGCCTTGAGTTTGAGCGTAACGGGAATACAACCTCAGCAAATCTCCCGCCCAAATACTGGCCTCATCTCCGCCAGTACCCGCCCGAATTTCCAACATAATATTCTTATCATCATTCGGGTCGCGAGGCAGTAACAAAACCTTCAAACGACTCTCGAAATGTTCCGATTTTGACTCAAGTTCCTCAACTTCCAGCGCAGCCATTTGCTGCATTTCTCGATCGCTCGCTGCTTCCTTCAGAACTTGCCGCGCGCCCACCAAATCTTCCTGAGTCGTTTTCCACAGATCAAAAGTATCGACTACTGCCTCCAAGGACGATCGAGCTTTTGCTACCCGCTGAAACTCATAATTATCCCTAGCCACATCCGGGTCAGCCATGCGGCGAGTCAACTCATGAAAAGTTTGCTCCACCGACTTCAATTTATCCAGCAAATAAGATTCAGCCATGTCAAATGTCCTCCATAAATCGATTTGAGATTTTAGATTTGAGATTTTAGACTTTAGATTTTAGAATTGAATAGCAGTTGGGATAGAACGTCGATCGCACTCAACTGCCGCATTGCAACTCTTCAATCTAAAATCTAAAATCCGAGGGTGGCAACTTGTCGTCAGCAAAAACTACTCTCAACAAACTGCGGACAATTGACAATCCGGCTACTTCTTCTTTTTGCCTTTAGCAGCATCTGATTTGGTTTCTTCCATTTTCAGAGGCCCAGAGGAAGCATCTGCCTGCGGCATTTCTACATCTGTCATGCCATATTTCCGCATAAAGCGTTCCACACGACCTTCAGTATCAATAATCTTCTGAGTGCCAGTATAAAAAGGATGATTCCCCGACCAAACATCAACTTGAAGTTTGGCTCTAGTCGAACCAACCGTCATCACGTGTTCCCCGTTGCAAAAAACCTGAGATTCGGGATACCACTCAGGGTGAATGCCAGCTTTCGCCATTGTTTTTGCCCTCTAATTTTTGACTTTACAACCATTTTAGCTGTCCTAGGACTTGCATACCAACAAAAGCAGCAATTTTCCGCGATCGTTGGCTGTGAAAGCGCGAATCGGGAATCAGAAATAGACCTTGAAAAAAAGAAGGATGGAATCTGGATAATTTTTCCTTCTTCCTTCTTCCTTCTTCCTTCTTCCTTCTTCCTTCTTTGCTCGATTACCGTTTCGAGTATTGAGGAGCTTTCCGAGCTTTCCGCAAACCGTACTTTTTCCGTTCTTTTGCCCGCGGGTCGCGAGTCAAATAGCCCTCAGTTTTTAGAGGCTTGCGGTTGTCAGGGTCTAATTGACAAAGCGCTCTAGCGACACCCAAGCGAATCGAGTCAGCTTGACCGGTCAAACCGCCACCTTCGACTTTTACCAAAATGTCGTATTCATTTTCCAGACCCAAAGTTTCTAGAGGAGCCTTAGCGAGTGCCAAATAGGTAGGGTTGAATTGCAGGTACAAATCCCCTTCTTTACCGTTGACAGTCAGTATGCCTGTGCCGGGAACCAAGCGCACCCGCGCTACGGAACGCTTGCGGCGGCCGGTACCCCAGTACACAGCGCGACCGGATGTATCTGTTGCTTGCATTACTCATTTCCTCCCGGAATCGTGTGAACAATTAATTCTTCTGGTTTTTGAGCTTGGTGCGGGTGGTTGGGGCCAGCGTACACCTTTAGCTTAGTAAACAGTTGTCTGCCCAGAGAAGTGTGAGGCAGCATTCCCCGGATAGCTTCTTCGACGATTCTTTCGGGCACACGTGCTTGCAATTTGGCAAAAGTTTCTGTTTTCATGCCGCCCGGTCTGCCTGAGTGACGGCGGTAGATTTTCTGGGTGCGTTTTTTGCCAGTAACAGCGATTTTGTCCGCATTGATGACAATTACGAAGTCGCCGGTATCCATAGAAGGAGTGTAAGTGGGTTTGTGTTTCCCTCGGAGGTACATGGCAACTTCAGTTGCCAGACGGCCCAGCCGCTGGTCAGCGGCATCGACCACGTACCACTTGTGCTCTAGGGAGTCTTGAGTAGGGACGTAAGTTTTGTTCATTGTTTGTTGTTAGTTGTCTGTTAACTGTTAACTGTTGTTAGGTGTCAGTTGTCAGTTGTCAGTTGTCAGTTTTTAATTGTTAGTTGTCCTTAGTTTTTTATTAGTAGTTACCTAATGACTAATGACTAATGACTAATGACTAATGACTAATTTTGGCTGGGTGTCGTACCAGACATCTGGGGGAAAGGGAAATTCTGAATAGCCCACCCGTAGCAGGCATAAACCTTGAGCGGGAGCGGCGTATTTTACCATTTCTCGGCGTTCGTTGACCCAGATATCTGTGAAATTGTCGATCGGCCTTTCCCCCCGACCCACCTGCACCAGCAACCCCACCAGCAGCCGCATCATCCCGTACAGAAACCCGCTCGCCTGAACCTCAATATAGATAAGAGGCCCAGAACGATGACACTCTGCAGCTTGTACGTCCACCCAGGAATGGGGGCGGGCCGATCCCGCGCGGTGGAAAGCAGCCAGGTGATGCCGCCCGATGAGCGGTGTCAAAGCTGTCTGAATCAAAGATTCATCCACAGGGGCGTGATAGCAGTGCCAAGCAAAAGGACGCACAAACAAATTAGGAGTCGGATCTGTATAAAGGGTGTAGCGATAGCGCCGCCAACTGGCTGAGAACCGAGCGTGCCAGGTAGGTTCCACCTTTGCCGAAGCTCGAATTAAAATATCTTTTGCCAGTCGAGAGTTGAGAACACTTGCCCAGCGGTGAGCCGGAATTGGGCCGTGGGCATCAAAATGCGCTACTTGAGCAGCAGCGTGAACTCCCGCATCAGTTCTCCCAGCAGCGTGCAGCGTTACCGGGCGTTCCAGAACAGTCGATATTGCTGTTTCAATTTCTTCTTGTACTGTACGCTGGTTCGGCTGTCGCTGCCAACCGTGAAAGTTAGTGCCGAGGTATTGGATTACTAGAGCAACGCGCTGTATCGATTGGGGATTTTCGATTGGGGATTTTCGATTGTCAGTCATAAATCACAAATCTCCAACCCAAAATGGAATTAAACCAGTTCAACGATCGCCATTTCGGAATTGTCTCCTTGACGGGGGACTGTTCGTACTACGCGGGTGTAGCCCCCGTTGCGCGAGCCGTACCGTTCTTGTGCCGCCTCAAACAAGGCGTGTACTAACTGTTTATCGTAGATATAGCCCATAGCTTGGCGGCGAGCGGCCAAGGAGCCATCTTTGGCCAGGGTAATCATCCTGTCCGCCTCTGAGCGCAGCGCTTTGGCGCGGGCGAGAGTGGTAGTGATTTTACCGTAGCGGATTAATTCGGTGGTCAGCGAGCGCAGTAGGGCGCGGCGCTGGTCAGCCGGTTTGCTGAGTTGGGGAACGCGACAGCGGTGACGCATGGCAGTTGGTAATTGGTAATTGGTAATTGGGTGCCGGGATAGTCCGCGAGTTTTGAGCGGTGATTTCTTTAACTTAAAAACTCACATACTTAAAATTCAGAACTTTTTGACCCGTTACCCGTTGATTAACTTTTAGCTGATTTTTCCTGTGGCAAGGTAATGCCCAAGCGTTTTTGTAAAGCTTCAATCACTTCTTCGGCAGACTTCTGCCCGAAGTTCTTGATCTCGAGCAAGTCTTCTTGGGTATAATCCAATAAGTCTGCGACTGAGTTGATCTGAGCCCGCTTGAGACAGTTGTAAGCCCGGACGGACAACTGCAACTCTTCGATCGGAATTTGGCTAGTAGGATCTGCCTCACCTGGATACTCTGGTTTGAGAGAATCTTGGGTGATGTCTTTGAGAGGTGCAAATAAATCTACCAAAATGTTGGCAGATTGACTCAAAGCTTCTTGAGGAGTCACGCTGCCATCAGTCCAGATTTCCATAATCAGCCGGTCTTTTTCGACCGTACCGCCTACCCGAGCATCTTCAACGCTGTAGTTGACTCTGCGAATCGGCATAAAGATGGCGTCAATTTGGAGAAAATCCAAAGCCGATCCATCATCCCGACTGCGGTCTACTGCTCGGTATCCGATGCCTTTTTCAATTCTGAATTCCATTTCCAGAACTGAACCCGGAGAGAGAGTCGCAATATACTGCGATTTATCGATCAATTCCACCTCAGAGGGCAAATCGAATCGATCGGCTGTAACGGTCACAGGCCCCTCAATCCGCAACCTACCGATTTGCGGCTGCTGAGAATGAGTTTTGAGGACGACCTCTTTCATGTTCAGGAGAATTTCTAGAACATCCTCACGTACCCCTTCGATCGTGGCAAACTCGTGATTGACGCCCGCGATTCGGACTGAAGTTACTGCAGTTCCTTCCAAGTTTGACAGCAGAACTCGCCTCAGCGCATTCCCAACAGTTGTTCCCTGACCGCGATCGAGCGGTTCCAGGACAAACTTTCCGTACTGACTGCGGTCTTTGTCAGTGTTAGACTCTATACATTCAATTTGAAACTGCGCCACAGAGTGACCTCCCTTTTCCACTTTTGATTTTTGATTTTGGATTTTAGATTGCAGAGCATACCCCTGAACGGATTTCGGATTTTGGATGGACGGGGCAACAGTTAGAAGCATTATTTTTTCACTTTAAGCAGTTAGCCATTATCCAAAATCTAAAATCTAAAATCTCAAATCGTTTTAGACTCTACGCCGCTTGGGAGGGCGACAGCCGTTGTGAGGAATTGGGGTAACATCTCTAATCAGGGTGATTTCCAGTCCCGCCCCTTGCAGCGCCCGGATTGCAGTTTCTCTACCTGCTCCAGGCCCGCTCACCATTACTTCTATTTGGCGCATTCCTTGGTCGTTGGCTCTGCGGGCAGCACTTTCTGCTGCTGTTTGAGCTGCAAAGGGAGTACCTTTTTTAGCTCCTTTAAAACCGCTGGAACCTGCTGATGCCCAGGATATTACTTCGCCGTTAAGGTCGGTAATAGTTACGATCGTGTTGTTAAAGGTAGACTGGATGTAGCCTACCCCATTGGGTACATTCCGTTTCTGCTTTTTTGCACCAGATTTCTTGCCTGTTTGTTGTCGCGCCATATTAGTCTCTTTAACGTTTCTCTCAACTAATGTCCCGAAGCGCTAGGAGCCAGCAGCCCCCAGCGTAGTTTTTCCAAAAAGAAGTTACTTCTTGGAAGGTGCCTTTTTCTTGCCCGCCACTGTTCGGCGAACGCCGCGACGGGTTCTGGCGTTGGTACGGGTTCGTTGACCCCGCACAGGCAGACCCAAACGGTGACGCCTACCACGGTAAGTCCCGATATCCATCAGGCGCTTGATGTTCATTGACTCCCAGCGCCGGAGGTCTCCTTCGATTTGGTATGTGGTTTCTACATGAGCCCGCAGAGTTGTCACGTCGGCCTCTGTTAAATCCTTGACGCGAGTGTCAGGATTTACGCCTGTTGCAGCGATAATTTTTTGGGCCCGCGACAAGCCTATTCCGTAAATGTATGTCAGACCTATTTCGACGCGCTTATCGCGTGGAAGGTCTACCCCGGCAATCCGTGCCACACTTTTTGTCTCCCTAGTTTTCCTGTTTGGCTACAATGTTCAATTAGGATGCACCTGCGTGCAGTGCCCAATCTTCTTTTTTTCTAACCTTGGCGCTGTTTGTGTTTCGGGTTAGTGCATATCACCATCACTCGACCGCGACGGCGGATGACGCGACATTTCTCACAAATTTTTTTGACAGATGCTCGAACTTTCATCTTTCTTCCTGCCTGGAGAACCCCGCTCTACCGGAGAGCAGGCACGATGGGACTGCCCGTAGAGCGGTGGGAGGAGAGGCTGGGCAAGGTGTAGGCCTCTCCTCGATTAAATTGTATAAAGTGCGGGTTGTTTCATGAAGGAGCCCGCTTGCACCCACTCCCATTGCTGGGTAAAGTTCCCCTGCGCCAGAGTGTAGGCGAGCGATACTTTTACGGTGTAACAATGACTTGACCCGGTACACCGGTGGGTTGTTGACGCCCTTCTCGGCAACACTACAAACGTAGCATTATAGCATAAATTTGAAGCTTTTTACCAAATTCTCTCTAAATTAAACTTAGAATTAGTTTTTAGAAAGTTTTATCTAAGCCTATTTTTTCCGAAGGCGATAAGTAATCCTGCCTTTGGTCAAGTCGTAGGGAGTCAATTCGACTTTGACGCGATCGCCAGGCAGAATTTTGATGTAGTTGCGGCGGATCTTGCCGGAAATGTGAGCCAGAACGTTAAACCCATTATCTAGGTCAACGCGAAACATCGCATTGGGCAGGGATTCCGTCACTGTCCCTTCCATTTCAATTAAATCTTGCTTAGACAATTTGGTATTTACCTCAACTCTACATTTGATTAACTAGGAGTGTCCCGGCGTTGGCCTCAAAACCTATTTACTGGTAGGAGTCAAACGGGAACGGGGGCAAGAATTCGGGCGACTCGATCGACTTTAATACTCAACCAACCGCTTGTTTTAGCTTTACTTGAGTAAAGTTGTGACAATTAGTATCGAGTTCAATCCGGTCTCTAGCAACCCTCACAAAACCTGATAGCACAAAAAGCTCCTAGTTAACATATCTTAGCAAAAGCTTGTGAGTAACAAGCTGTATTGAGAGGGTTCAAGAGTCGATCGAGAGAGATTGTTGCAGTTCTGCGGTGACTAATTCCATCGGTCGATCGCCATCAACCGCAACTAACTGTTCGCGAGCGCTGTAAAAATCAATCAAAGGCTCAGTTTGTTCGCGATAAACTTGCAACCGGCGGCGGATCGTCTCCTCATTGTCATCCTGGCGACCCCGCGACAATAGGCGAGTCACCAAAATATTGTCAGGTACGTCCAAATTGACAGCTCTGAGATCGCAGTTTTTTCCAGACGTACTTCCCTCTACACCAACATCACAGAGCAGTTTGTCAAAAAACGCTGCCTGTGCCACAGTGCGGGGAAAGCCGTCGAGAATCCAGCCTGCAGTTGCATCTGGTTGATTCATGCGTTCTTGGACGATATCCATCAATAACTGGTCGGGAACCAACTCACCAGCATCCATGTAGGCTTTCGCCTGTAGGCCCAAGGCTGTTTTCGCCACCACGCAGGCGCGCAGGATGTCACCCGTAGAAATGTGCGGTATTTTCCACAGAGCGGCTAATATCTGAGCCTGAGTTCCCTTACCTGCCCCTGGAGGCCCCATAAAAATCAGTTGCATTGCGATTACTTCACCATTCCTTCATATCGTTGGGAGATGACGTAAGTTTGAATTTGCTTAGCAGTTTCGATCGCGACGCCCACTAGAATTAGCAGGGAAGTTGCACCAAAACCTCTAAAAGTTTGCACGCCGATCGCGCTTTCTACAGCAGTTGGTACAATGGCCACCAGACCGAGAAATATCGCTCCCAAGAAAGTCAAACGGTTCAAAACCTTCTCCACATAATCGCTGGTTTTCTGACCAGGACGAATTCCAGGAATGCTGGCGCCCATTTTCTTCAAGTTCTGAGACATATCTACGGGGTTGACAATCAACGAAGCGTAGAAATAGCTGAAAAACAGAATCAATGTCAGATAAAACAGCGCGTAAGCCCAAGGCGCCGGCCCGTTCGGACTCAAAACATTAGCAACTTGAACCAAAAACGGGTTATTGAGAGACTGAGCGAGGAAAGAAGGCACAATCAAAACCGAAGATGCAAAAATAATCGGCATCACTCCGCCTTGATTCAAGCGCAGGGGCAGATAGCTCCGGCTCTCCCGATAAACTTTGCGGCCGACTTGGCGGCGGGCAGAAATAATCGGAATGCGGCGAGTACCTTCCTGAACAAAAACAATCCCGACAATCGTCACCAAAAAGACCAGCAGCAGAACGACTACACGGCCGACAACCTGCGTGTCCCCACTTTGAGCCAATTCAAAAGTTTGTCCCAAAGAGCGCGGCAATACCGACACAATATTGATAAAAATCAGCAGCGACGCTCCGTTCCCGATACCTCGTTCCGTCACCACTTCCGATATCCACATCACAAACATTGAGCCGGCTGTCAGAGCCAAAGCAGTTTGTGCTATGAATAAAGGCGCTGGAGATTGAGCAAAAGGGCTGACCCAAATCGCAATGCCAATACTTTGCAGAATTGCCCAGCCCAAAGAAACGTAGCGAGTAATTTGAGAAATCTTGCGCCGCCCCGCTTCCCCTTCATTCTTTTGCAAGTCTTCTAAACTGGGGAGAGCAGCAGTTAGAAGTTGCACAATAATTGAAGCATTAATGTAGGGCAAAATCCCCAACGCGAAAATCCCCAAAGCTGACAAGCCGCCTCCTGAGAACAAATCCAGAAAGCCAATTAAAGGGCTATTTTCGACGTTTTGGGCAAAGGCGACTCGATCGATGCCGGGGACTGGCAAGTGGACACCCAGGCGTACTAAAATCAGTAAGCCAATGGTTACGAGGATGCGGCCTCGCAAACCAGCAGCTTGAGCCATCTGCATGAACGTCTCTTGTGCAGTTGGCGCTTTCTCTCTACTAACGTCCATAGTTACGATTGTGGATTTTAGATTTGGGATTTTCGACTAAATCATTTTCTGATAGCAAGCTTGAGGATTTGAGATTTGGACAGATTCTCAAACCTCAAATCTTCACGCAACTAATTCGCAACTTCCGCCTGCAGCTTCAATTTTGGTGCGAGCACCTGCGGTAAAAGCCGAGGCGCGCACTTGCAAAGGTACATTCAGTTCACCATCTCCTAAGATTTTCAGCGGCCCGTCGTCTGTGGTGACAATTTTTGCTTGGATCAAAGAGGTGAGAGTAACTTCGGTGTTTGCTGGCAGCGATGCTAATTTACTTACATTAATGGTAGTGTACTCTTTCCGGTTCACTAGAGGGAAGCTTTTCAACTTGGGGAGACGGCGGTAGAGAGGATTTTGACCTCCTTCAAAACCGGGTCTAGTGCCGCTACCGGCTCTAGATTTTTGACCGCGCATCCCTTTGCCGGAGCTCGCGCCTTGACCGGCAGAAATACCTCTGCCCAAGCGTCGGGGGCGCTTTTGGGAGCCTGCTTTGGGTCGGGCGTCTTGCAATCTCATAGTTTTAGTAATTGGTAATTGGTAATTGGTATTTAGAGAGCGGGTACGCAGTAGTTTTGAGTGCGTGAGTTTTAAGTTGCGGATTTTTTTATTTTCACCGCAAGCACTTAACACTCAAAACTTACAGTTTCCCATTCTCGCGTGCCCTAACCGTAGAGATTTTCTACTGGAATTCCGCGCTCTTGAGCAACTTCGGACAAGGTGCGGAGGGTGGAGAGGGCATTGACTGCGGCTCGGGCGTTGTTTAAGGGATTTCCAGAACCTAGCTGTTTGGCTAAGATGTTGCGGACTCCTGCTAGTTCGAGAACAGTTCGCACTGCTCCCCCTGCAATTACCCCTGTTCCCGGAGCGGCCGGCCGCATCATGACTTTAGCTCCGCCACCGTCACCGTTGATGGGGTGAGGGATGGAGTTAGATTTGGTGAGGGGGACTTCAATTAGGTGCTTTTTGCCGTCAGCGACGCCTTTTTTAACGGCACCGATTACGTCGCTAGCTTTGCCGACTCCCACTCCAACTTGACCGCGTTCGTTGCCGATGATGACTATGGCGCGGAAGCTGAGTTTTTTACCACCTTTGACTACTTTGGTAACGCGACGAATCTGAACAACCCGTTCTTGCCATTCGGATTCTTTTTCGCGCCCTTTGTTGTTGCTGCTTTTTTTCTTGTTGCGCTGTTCTTTTTGTTCTGCCATAGTTTTGTGTTGTGGGAATTGAAGATTGCTAACTGGTTGTTGGCAAGTAGAAATTAACAATTAGGAATTAAGAATTTTGTTCTCGATTGTTTCTTCTTTCTTTATCTAAAAAAATAAGAATTTTATTCGAGATTCGAGATTCCTGATTCCTGCTATCCGTTACATCCGTTACATCCGTTACACAATCCGTTGCCGAACTTCCTTCTTCCTAAAAGTCTAACCCGGCTTCGCGAGCTGCATCTGCGAGGGCTTTGACGCGACCGTGATAGAGGTTGCCTCCGCGATCGAATACGACTTTAGCTATGCCAGCGCTGGAGCAGCGTTTGGCAATCAACTGACCGACTTGCACGCTGGCGGAGCAGTTGCTTCCAGAAGTGAGAACGGATTTCAAATCCGGGTCGAGGGTTGACGCGGCAGCCAAAGTGTGCTGTGTCGTGTCGTCGATTACTTGGGCGTAGATGTGCTGGTCCGATCGAAATACCGCTAGTCTGGGACGTTCGGCAGTGCCGAACACCTTGCGCCGCACGCGGCGGTGTCTGCGGTGAACTGATTCTTTGCGAGTAAGCTTCATTGTTACTTCTTACCTGTTTTGCCTGTTTTACCAGCTTTGCGACGGACAACTTCGCCACTGTAGCGAATGCCTTTTCCCTTGTAGACTTCGGGCGGACGCACCGCACGGATGCGAGCTGCTGTGTTGCCTACGAGTTCTTTGTCAATGCCAGAGACGATGACGTTGGTGTTGCCTTCCACTGCCATTGTGATGCCTTCTGGAGGGGGCATTTCAACGGGCTTGCTGTAACCGACGTTTAAAATCAGGTTCCGTCCTTGAACCTGTGCCCGATAACCTGTGCCGATAATTTCCAGCCGTCGCTGAAAACCTTGAGATACACCTTCGACCATGTTGGCGACTAGCGTGCGGCACAAGCCGTGGAGTTGTCTGGCGACGCGAGATTCGTCTCGGCGGGTGACGAGTAAAGTCTCGCCTTCGAGTCCCATGAGGATTTCGGCTGGAATCACTCGGGAAAGTTCACCTTTGGGCCCTTTGACGGCTACTTTTTGGCCGTCTAGGGTGACGGTGACTTTCGTGGGGATGCTAATCGGACGCTTGCCAATTCGCGACATAGTTTTTTTGTCCTTTGTTTTTAGTTATTAGTCCTTGATTATTAGTGCTTAGTTATTAGTCCTTAGTTATTGATTTTTGAGTCTCTTGCCAACGACCAGTGACTAATGACTAATGACTAATGACTACCAAACATAACAAAGCACTTCACCGCCCAAACCTTGGCGTCGAGCTTCTCTATCCGTCATAATGCCACTGGAGGTGGAAATAATGGCTATGCCAATTCCGCCTAATACTCTGGGCAATTCTTTACGGTTTGAGTAAACGCGCAGTCCTGGTTTGCTGACTCGCTTAAGTGCCGTGATAATGGGCTTGCGAGTTTTACCTTTGTACTTTAGAGAAAGCACTAAATGTCGCTTGATCCCTTCTGGTTCTGCTTCTTCAAATTCGCTGATAAAGCCTTCACTTTTGAGGACTTGGGCGATGCTGCGGGTCATTTTTGTAGCTGGAATTTGCGTTGTTTGGTGGCGCGCCATGCAAGAATTGCGAATGCGCGTCAACATATCTGCTATGGTATCGTTAGCTGCCATCTTTTGCTTCTTACTCTAGTGCTTAGTTGTCCCGGAACGGCATTCCCATTTCTTTAAGCAAGGCGCGTCCTTCTTCGTCGGTGTTTGCTGTGGTGATAATTGAAATGTCCATGCCTCGAATTTGATCGATGCGGTCATATTCTATTTCTGGAAAAATTAGCTGTTCTCTCAGACCCAAGCTGTAGTTGCCGCGCCCGTCGAAGCTTTTGGGGCTGATGCCGCGGAAGTCGCGGATTCGGGGGAGTGCGAGGTTGATCAGCCGATCGAGAAAATCGTACATCCGATCGGCTCGTAGTGTCACCATGACACCAACGGGTACTCCTTTGCGGATTTTGAAGCCTGCGATCGCTTTTTTCGCCCGCGTCACCACTGGTTTTTGCCCGGTGATGAGGCCAATTTCGTTGATCGACGAATCCAGTGCCTTAGCGTTTTGAGATGCTTCTCCCAAACCGCGGTTCACTGTGACTTTGACGAGTTTGGGAACCTGATGGATATTAGTATATTTAAACTGATCCATCAGTGTGGGAACGATTTTTCCTTGATAAAGAACCTTGAGTTTGTCCGGCATAGTTTTTGTGTTTCGTTAACTGTCCCTGGGCTTGGTCAGGGAATTGTTCTTTGTCAGTTGTCAGTTGACAGTTGATAGTTGTCAGTGGTCAGTTGTCAGTTAATGACTAATGAGTGATGACCAATGACTAATTATCGAGGATTTCTCCGGTTTTTTTGAGCTGTCGGAGTTTGCGGCCGTCTTCGCTAAATGTATAGCAAACGCGGCTAGCTATTTTTTCTTTTTCGGAATAGTGCATGACATTTGAGCTGTGAATGGGAGCCTCAAACGTGAGTATTTTCCCGGACTCTCCCTCTTGCTGGGGCTTGACGTGCTTGGTTCTGATGTTTACACCTTTAACAACTACTTTGCTGACTTTAGGATATGTCTTTAAGATTTCTCCGACTTTTCCTTTCTCTTTGCCAGTAATTATTTGCACGGTGTCGCCTGCTTTGACGTGCATTCTGTAGCGCTGCGGTTCGCTAGTTGGTTTACCCTTTTTTCCGTACATTTTAAAGTACCTCCGGGGCTAAGGAAACGATTTTAGTAAAGTTTTTGTCGCGCAATTCGCGGGCGACGGGACCGAAGACGCGAGTGCCTTTGGGGTTGCCGTCTACGTTGATAATAACGGCGGCGTTATCGTCAAAACGAATGCTCATGCCGCTGTCGCGGCGCAGACCTTTGCGGGTTCTGACAATGACTGCCCGAACGACATCTGATTTTTTGACGGCCATATTGGGGATGGCGTCTTTGACGACGGCAATGATGACATCGCCGACTCCGCCGTAGCGGCGGTTGCCGCCTCCCAATACGCGGATGCACATCAGTTTGCGAGCTCCGCTATTGTCGGCGACATTGAGGTATGTCTGGGGTTGAATCATGGTGATTGTTGAGTGTTAACTGTTGAGTGTTAACTGTTGACTGTTGACTGTTGACTGCTAGTTGATGGTTAATTGTCGATGGGGCGATCGCGATATCGCAATTAACTGTTAGCCGTTTTTTGTCCCGAAAATCTCAGCAACCGTCCAACGTTTGGTTTTGCTCAGTGGGCGAGTTTCAGTGATGCGGACGCGATCGCCCGATTTGCACTGATTTTCTTCGTCGTGAGCTTTGTACCGCTTGGTGCGGACTACGATTTTGCCGTATTTGGTGTGGGAGGAGCGGTTTTCGATTGCTACCACGACGGTTTTATCCATCTTGTCGCTGACTACTACGCCAACTCGTTCTTTAATTGCCATAGCTACCTATTTTTGTTGTGCAATTGACTTTTTTTTAGCTACTGTGCGATCGTCGGCTCGGCTGCTTCTGACTCTTGGCTGACTGCTGCGGTTGCAGCAGGCTGTGCTACCTGTTTAGATGCGGCTAATTTTTCTGCAGCTTCTTTCTCAGCAACGATTTGGCGCTCGCGTTCAACTGTCATCAATTGAGCTAGCCGGTGTTTGGCGTGCTTGAACAGGTGAGGCTTTTCCATGCGGCCGGTAGCTTGCTGGAGCCGCAATTCCATTAGTTGGCGCTTGACGGCTAAAATTTGCTCTGCTACAGCAGCATCGCTTAATTCTCTAGCTTCTTTAATCTTGGTCAAAGACATAATTGTGTGCTTTCTCGTTAGCGAGCGGTATGACAGAAGACAGAATTGTCTCTTAGGCTGAAGGTCGAAGGAAAGAAAAGTTATGAAAGCCAGATTTTAAATTGCTGTAGCCGTTTAAAATGCTGATTAATACAGACCTAATTCTACCTTCGCTCTTCGCTATGACTGGTCTTCTTCGCGAGTGATGAACTTGGTTTTAATTGGTAATTTGAAAGATGCCAAACGCATTGCTTCGCGGGCAGTTTCTTCACTTACGCCGCCAATTTCAAACATTACCCGGCCCGGTTTGACCACGGCAACCCAAAACTCTGGTGCGCCTTTACCAGAACCCATCCGGGTTTCTGCTGCGCGCTGGGTGACTGGTTTGTCGGGAAAAATGCGAATCCAGATTTTGCCGCCCCGGCGGATATAACGGGTCATGGCGCGGCGTCCGGCTTCTATTTGGCGAGAAGTGATCCAGGCGGGTTCGATCGCTTGGAGCGCGAAGTCACCAAAGCTAACTGTATTGCCGCGGGTGGCAATACCGCTCATTCGCCCGCGCTGTTGTTTGCGGAATTTCGTTCTTTTAGGGCTTAACATGGCTTTGGGAGTTGGGTAATTGGTAATTGGTAATTGGTAATTGGTGATTGCTAATTGCTAATTGGTTTGGAACAACTCACACTTAACAAGTGACAACTAACAGTTAACAATTAGCTAGCCTTCGTTCGATCGATCTTCAAAGTTCTGGCGACGGCGCTTTTGTTTAGTCCGGGGCACTGCTGCATTTGGTGCAGCTTCTTGTTCTTGTCCGGGAATAATTTCGCCTTTGAAAACCCAAACTTTAATGCCGAGAATACCGTAGATGGTTTGAGCAGTGCAGTAGGAGTAGTCGATGTCTGCCCGCAGCGTGTGCAACGGGACTCTTCCTTCGCGTGTCCATTCGGTACGGGCGATTTCTGCGCCGTTGAGGCGTCCGCTGACTTGAATTTTGATGCCTTGGATGCCGACTTTTTGGGCGCGGGTGATTGCTTGGCGGACGACTCGGCGGAAGGATACGCGCCGTTCTAGTTGCTGAGCGATGTATTCCGCGATCAGTGTGGCATCGGCGTCTACTCGCTGGACTTCGACGACGTTGATGCGGATTTGGCGGTTGCTACCGAGTTGCTGCTGCAAACCGACGCGCAAGGTTTCGATGCCTGCTCCGCCGCGGCCTACAACAACGCCTGGTCTGGCTGTGAACACTTCTAGGTCGATTTGATCGGCTTTCCGCTCAATTCTGACCGAGGAAATGCCTGCATTGCTGAGGGTTTTACGAACGTACTTGCGAATTTTATAGTCTTCTTGCAAGAGTTCTGGATAGTTTTTGGGATCAGCAAACCAGCGAGAGCGGTGCTCTTGGGTAATGCCGAGGCGAAAACCAATTGGATGTATTTTTTGGCCCATAATATTTGATGAGTTAATTGGTAATTGGTAATTGGTAATTGGTAATTGGTAATTGGTGATTACCCATTTTTTTCAACTTTAAGCTGTTTATTACCTATTACGTTTTTCCCTGGTTTAGTCTTCTAACAGCGGAGCAACTATTACCGTAATGTGGCAAGTTGGCTTGCGGATTTGGTAGGCGCGACCTTGAGCGCGTGGTCTAAAGCGTTTGAGGACTGGGCCTTGGTCTGCGTAAGCTTGAGAGACTACGAGCTTGCTTTTGTCCAATCCTGCGTTGTGTTCGGCGTTGGCTACTGCCGATCGCAAAACTTTGACGATTGGTTCGCAGGCGCGGTAGGGCATGAATTCGAGTAAAATCAGCGCTTCTTGGTAGCTTTTGCCGCGAATTTGGTCGAGGACTCGGCGCACTTTGAAAGGGGATGTCCGGATGTAACGGGCGATCGCTTTAATTTCGTATGTGGTATCTATAACCATTTGGATTGGGGTTAAGTAGGTAATTGGTAATTGGGAAAAAGGTAATTGGTAATTGGGGAAAAGTTTTTCGATTACCTATTACCTGTCACCTAATTTGGCTATCTTTTCGCCTTTTTATCACCACTTTTCGCGTGACCTCTAAAGGTGCGAGTGGGGGAAAATTCTCCGAGTTTGTGACCTACCATTTGGTCGGTGAGGTAGACTGGTACGTGCTGTCTGCCGTTGTGAACGGCGATCGTGTGGCCTACCATTTGGGGCAGGATTGTGGAAGAGCGCGACCAAGTTTTAATTAATTGTTTTTGGCCGGCGGCGTTGAGTTTTTCGATTTTTGTCATCAGATGATCTGCGACAAAGGGGCCTTTTTTTAGCGATCGAGACATGATTTTTTTAGTGATTCAGGAGTCATTAGTCAGCTTTCAGCAGTCATTGGTCATTAGTCCTCAGTCATTACTTAGCAGTTAATAAAATAACTAAGCACTGAAGACTGCTGACTGATGACTAGCTTTGTCTACCGCCCTTGCCGCGCTTGGAAGATTTGCGGCGACGGCGGACGATTAAAGCGTCGCTGCGCTTGTTTTTGCGTCGGGTTTTTGCACCCAATGCTGGTTTGCCCCAAGGAGTCATAGGCCCCGGACGCCCGATGGGCGCTCTGCCTTCGCCACCGCCGTGCGGGTGGTCTACCGGGTTCATGACGCTACCGCGAACGGTGGGTCTGCGGCCTTTCCAGCGGGTGCGACCTGCTTTGCCGAGGCTGATGTTTCTGGCGTCTGTGTTGCCGACTTGACCGATCGTAGCGTAGCAGTCGGCGCGGACTTTGCGCTGTTCGCCGGATGGCAGTTTGAGGGTAACGTAGCTACCTTCTTTTGCCATTAGCTGAGCGCTGGAGCCTGCGGAGCGAACGATTTGTCCGCCTTTTCCTGGTACTAGCTCAACGTTGTGGATGCTGGTACCGAGGGGAATGTTCTTCAGGGGGAGGGCGTTGCCGATTTCGATCGGCGCGTCTGGGCCTGAGACAATTACTGTACCGACGTTTAAGTTGAGCGGGTGCAGGATGTACCGTTTTTCGCCGTCTTTGTAGAACACGAGGGCGATGCGGGCGTTGCGATTGGGGTCATATTCGATCGCCTTGACGGTAGCGGGAATGCTGTGTTTGTCGCGGCGGAAGTCGATGTCTCTATAAAGCCGTTTGTGACCGCCTCCCCGGTGGCGACAGGTAATGACGCCTCGGTTGTTGCGGCCTTGTTTGGTGTGCTTATTGCTGGTTAGAGACTTTTCTGGTTCTGATTTGGTAATTTCAGCAAAGTCCGAGACGGTTTGTTCTCGGGTGCTGGAGGTATAAGGTCGGTAAGAACGGATGCCCATAATCGCTTTTAGATTTTAGATTTTAGACTGGGGATTTTGGACTTTGCAGTTTTGGATTTTAGATTTGGGATTATCAGTTAAGTTGGCAGTTTCCTGGATTGGGAATTTACACCAGCTAACCGGAATCTAAAATCTAAAATCTAAAATCCAAGATTGGCTAAACTTCTGGGAATAGGAGTTTGCGGATGGAGTCTCCGTCTAGGAGAGTGACGGTTGCTCGCTTGTAACAAGGTTTAAAACCGACGAATTTACCAACTCGACGCTTTTTACGCGGCGGGTTTTGGGTGTTAACTGCGGTGACTTTAACCTTAAAGAGTTCTTCGATTGCAGCTTTGATTTGAGGCTTGGTCGCTTTGGGGGCTACGTCGAATGTGAATTGATTTAATTCCATCATTCGAGTAGCTTTCTCGGTGAGAATCGGACGCTGGATCAAATCTGCGTAGTCGCGGGGGTCGATTTTACTCACCGTAAATCTCCTGAATTTTAGCTATGGCTGTAGATGTGACGATAATTTTGTCAGCCGCGAGAACGTCGTAAACATTCAGGGAAGTTGCCAAGATGACGTTTACTAATTCGATGTTGCGTCCTGATAAGTAGACGTTTGGTTGCGGTTCTGGCAAGATTAACAGAACTTTTGTATCGGGTTCGATGCCCCAGCGGGCGATCGCACTCAGCAATTCTTTGCTTTTCGGTCTCGGAAATTGCTCTGCAAATTCTTCAACCACAATGATGTCTTCGGTGCGACTTTGGAATGCTGTCCGCAAAGCGAGACGGCGTTCCTTTTTGTTCATTTTGACTTCAAAGTCTCTCGGTTTTGGCCCGAAGATGACACCGCCGCCCCGCCACAGCGGAGAACGAATCGAACCTGCTCTGGCTCGGCCGGTGCCTTTTTGACGCCAGGGTTTGCGGCCACCGCCTCTGACTTCCGATCGAGTTTTGGTGCAAGCATTTCCTTGACGGGCGTTATTCAGTTGCCGCGTCAATGCTCTGTGAACGATGTGAGACGCATTTTCTTCTTTGGCTACGCGCAGTTCTAAAGTTGTTTCCCCAACTTCTTCGCCTTGCCAATTTCGGACTACACAATTAACCATATCTTTTGTCCTTTGTCTGTTGTTAGTTGTCTGTTGTTAGTTGTCTGTTGTCTGTTGTCTGTTGTCTGTTGTCTGTTCTCAGGTCTTAGTTTTCAGCTCTTAGTTTTCAGCTTTTAGTTCTTAGTTATTGCTTGCTACTAACGGCCAACCACTATCTACTGACTGCTGACTACTGACTAATGACTACTGACTAACGTCCTACTTTTTTCTCAGGCACAACATTGACTAAGGCGCCAGCTTTGCCGGGAACTGCTCCCTTAATTAGCAGCAAATTCTGCTCTGTATCCACCCGGACAATTGTTAGTTTGCGGACGGTGACTTGAACGTTGCCCATACGTCCCGCCATTTTTTTCCCAGGATAAACGCGACCGGGAGTAGTTCCAGGTCCGATCGATCCAGGCTCGCGGTGATTTTTGGAACCGTGAGACATCGGGCCGCGTTTAAAGTTGTGGCGCTTTTGAAAGCCTGCAAAACCTTTACCGATGCTTGTACCGATGACATCTACTATTTGTCCCGGTGTAAAAGCATCGGCTTTTAGTTGTTGGCCTAATTCAAAGGAACTGGTATCTTCCAAGCGGTATTCGTGCAAGTGGCGCAATGGATTCGCCCCCGACTTGGCAAGGTGTCCCAATTCTGGCTTGTTGAGAGCCTTTGGTTTGACTTCGTTGTATCCAACTTGAACGGCACCGTAGCCGTCAGTTTGTTTTGTTTTGATTTGAGTTACTGTACAAGGCCCTGCTTGTATGACGGTGACGGGGATGGCTCTCCCTTCGGCGTCAAACACTTGAGTCATGCCTAGTTTAGTGCCAAGAATGCCTACAGACACGGATTTTTTTCCTTTTATTTACGCAAGAGGTTTCGGATTGCGAAATTTACGTCAATCCGCTTGCTCTTGTGCAGAAACATTTATTTCAGTGTTCCTGCAATTAACTGTTATCAACCAACAGCTTTCCTCGGTGTTTAAAATTTGAGTTTTAAATTTGGGAGCGAGCTTGTGGAAGTCTTGCAAGGGTTGAGATTCGCGGATTTTTACCCGATCGATCTCCGAGTATTGTCTCGGTCTTGCTTTTTTGCGCCAGGACTTGAGCGGCAAGCTACTCAGTATCCTTGTACGGCGACAATTCACAATAGTACATGAAGTGTTTGCCGTTTGTCAAGGCCGCGATGAGAATTTTTCGCCTCAACTTTAGGATTTATAATATTTCCAGCTCGCAAGCAGCGATCGACCAAACTTAACGCAGCACGCAACACAAATTTATGGGACTAATTACGACGGGTTCGGATATGATTCGGGATTTGGAAAAGTCGGGGTCGCTGGCCCTGTATGTTCCTTTAGAGGGAGGATTTGAGGGGCGCTACCTGCGGCGGCTGAGGGCTGCAGGCTACGGTGCATACACAATTACGGCACGGGGTTTGGGCGATTTGGCGATGTATTTAACGGGGGTTCACGGGGTACGACCGCCGCATTTGGGCAAGAAAACTACTGGTAACGAAGGGGCTGTGGGTTATACGTACTACGTGCCGCCGATGTTGAAAACTCAATTAGACAATTTGCCGCCCGCATCAAAAGGACTGGTGCTGTGGATCATTGAAGGGCAGATTTTGTCGAGTCAGGAGATTGAGTATTTGACTGTTTTGCCGACGTTAGAACCGCGAGTTAAAATAGCAGTGGAGATGGGGGGCGATCGAGCTTTTAGCTGGAAGCCACTTAAAGATGCTTTAGTTGCAGCTTAAATTCCGGTATTTGCGATCGCAAATTAACTAAAAAAACGCAGCGAGCAACTAAAGCTCAACAGCTTCGGCTCGCTGGTTTTGATCTTTTTGGGAAAAACTTAATTAACAGGAAAAATCTTATGCTTCAGAATCGCGATTATACCATCATAATTGACAAAAGCGGCAGTATGTACACAAAAGACCAGATGGGCGGTAAAAGTCGGTGGGCGCTCATGCAAGAATCGACGATCGCATTGGCGAATAAATGCGAAGAACTTGATCCTGATGGCATAACAGTTTATGTGTTTTCCGGTCGCTTCAAGCGATATGACAACGTAACAGCAGCTAAAGTCGTGCAAATTTTCCAAGAAAACGAACCTTCCGGGACTACGAATTTAGCGGCTGTTCTAGAAGACGCTCTGAACAGTTACTTTCAGCGCAAAGCATCCGGTAAGACCAAGCAAAATGGGGAAACAATATTAGTGGTGACGGATGGGGAACCGGACGATCGCAAAGATGTGATGAAAACGATTATAGAGGCTTCTCGGAAGCTCGATCGAGATGAAGAGTTGGCGATTTCTTTCATTCAAGTAGGGAATGCGCCGGAAGCTACTAAGTTTCTCAAAATATTGGATGACGAACTGCAAAGCGCCGGGGCTAAATTCGATATCGTTGATACTGTCACGATGGATGATATTGAAGGAATGACTCTGACAGAGGTATTGCTGAATGCAATAACTGATTAAGGAGGCGGGCGATGTTTCCGTGATTATATTGGGGCCAGTTAGCCCAGCAGCATTTTTTAGGGGGTTTAAGTTATGGAATCGATCGATCGCCTGTTAGGTGAACTTAAGGCAGAGTATCAAGCATCTCAAAAAATTGCTGAGTTGAAAAGTCAGGCGTCGGTGCAAGCACAAACGCCGTCAAATCCAACATTTAAAACATCAGATATAAATTTGTCTGCCAGTCCTTTGGACAAGGATTTAGCTCAAATTAAGGCTGAGTACGAAGCACAAAATAAAGCTCAGGAAGTGGCTTTACAGGAACCGATTAAGGCTGAGCACCAAGCACAAAATAAAGCTCAGGAAGTGGCTTTACAGGAACCGCAGCCAGCCGAAAAAGTCGCGGGGCCGCAGTTGGAGGTACAAACGCACAGACAGAAAGTTAGGCAAGCTCAGGTTTGGCTGAAAAAGTTGGATAAGAATTCCGATGAGGGATATTGGTTTGATCAGTTTGCTTTTAAGTATTCTTCGAGGATAGATGCCGCGATCGACTATTTGCAAGCGGTGAATGAGTTTGATTGAACTACAGGGTATTCACAATTTTTAAGGCCGTTTTTTGGTTAATTGCCATCTCTATTTGTTGTAAGGACACGGCAGTGCTGTGTCTTTACAAAGCGTAAAATAAATATCATTTGTATCACGCGGGATTGAGGATACGGCAGTGCCGTATCCCTACAAATTGCCAGCAAATAAATATCATTTATAGGAACACAGCACAGTTATTTCCTGTGGCTGCCACAACCACGGGGAGGATTGCTCCTATACTAATTTTTGGGACACAGATGTAGGATGCAATAAAAACAAAGCCGCCTTTTTTGCTGTATCTTCAGATAGCTGAATTTGTTTTAACTCAACAATACCTTCACTGATAAAAGTATCTCTCAAAGCAGCTTTTTCTCCACTGTTAAAAGTCGTTTCGTAAAACACTTCTCTAATTCCAGCGGCAATGACTAATTTCAAACAATAGATACAGGGTTCTAAGGTGACGTAAATACTAGCCCCAGCAGTAGATATACCGTGTTTGGCAGCTTTGGCGATCGCATTTGCTTCCGCGTGAACCGCCCTTGATGGCAAAGTTTTGCTGGC
Source organism: Microcoleus sp. MP8IB2.171 (assembly GCA_030248405.1). Classification (GTDB taxonomy): domain Bacteria; phylum Cyanobacteriota; class Cyanobacteriia; order Cyanobacteriales; family Microcoleaceae; genus Microcoleus. The sequence goes on along the minus strand of JARCMA010000051.1, from coordinate 2,238 downwards.
GTCGCAGCTACTCAAACCAGGATAGCAGAAGCCTTGAGTAGTACAGTGTGCCGAACCTGACGGCGAACCGTTGTAACCCGTTGCTAAAACTTGCCTGTTTTTAGTTATCACTGCGCCTACAGGAAAAGCCAGACAAGTCGATCGAGTAGCGGCCAATTTTGCTAACATTAAGAAGTATTCGTCCCAAGTCGGTCTTTCTTCTTCTAGATTCATCTTCTATCCTGAATGTATTGGTTGCTGGTTTTCAGACACTCGGCCGCCTTCTGCAATTCTATTCCCAAATAACCAATATGCTCGGGTTGGATGGCCGGGGAAGCCGCACAAATTTCTCGCACTAACTTGAGAGGGTTTTTTCCAGAATAACAGGTGACAACTTCGCCGCTGCCCGGGGTGGTTTGCGTGACAACTATTTGATTGTCGGCTACTTCAACTAAAAAATTGCCCGCTGCATCGAAAAAGTCTCGATCTTGGCAGATTTTAGCATATTGGGTTTGAATTAGTCGATCGGCATTTTCAAAGGTATCGTCATACAAGTGAGCCGATTGACTCAGCGTTACCAACGGGCCCATTGTCAAATTATAATCGGAACGCCTCGCAATTTCATCGCGAATATGCTGCTGCAAAGCCCGCAAACCCATTGCATTTGCCGGCCAAGCTGCAAACATATCGTTACTACGGAGAGTTGCAGTTAGCGATATTTCACCGTCTACAACTCGCACCCAAATGTGATTTAAACAAGGACTGCCGCTGTGCTGGTGGTCGGAGGAACCATCAGGTCTTCTGTTAATATTTCCGCCCGCATCCCACAAACTAATTACAGCACTTGCCGCGTCAATTTCCTTAATTAGTTTGGCAATCACTTCTTCAATTTGATCTCGTCCAAACCACGACCTCATCCGCTGTGCGTAGGTATATTTAATGCCTTCGTTATACGGGGCATCTTCCAGCATTTGCGGTTTGTACTGTTCGAGGAAATCGCGGTCGATTGGTAAGTAATTCGGTTCGGGAAAATAGAACTCCGCAGGTTCATCTGTAATCACTGCCATTAAGTCGATTAATTCTTGCCACTGTCCGTCGTAACCAGTCGGCCGTAAGGTGCCGGTGGTCTTAATTCGGTGGATAATTTTTACCCAAGTTTCGGCGATAGTTTTGCCTTCGATTCTGTGTCCGTATTTCTGGCCGGGGAGTACAGTCGGGACGATTTCGACTAACGGAAAAGTTACGGTTTCTCCCCAAGGTTCAACAGATTCTTTTTGGGCAAAAGACTTGACAAGAGTCACTGTTTCTGCTATATTCTTGGCTTCTTTCCATTCTATTGAATGACGCAATAGTTCTAAGGCTTCTGCTGCTATTTCAATATCAATGTAGCCAAATATTGCAGATTTAATTAGCCAGCAATCTCTACCAGTATCGCTTTTGCCGGCTTCAAAGCCGTTGCGAAAAAAGTCGAGCAAACACGCGGCCGCACCCGAGTTGCGGTCTTCTTTGGTAGCGTTGAGAATTACTAAAAAGCGGACGTGAGGATTGCACAGCAAGTTTCTAATTAAGAAGTTGATGCCGCGAGTAGGAGAGTAGAGTTGTCCGATCGCAGCAAATTCGTTGGGTTGTAATTTTTTGCCGACCGCACTTTTTACTGTCCAGCCGCTGACAATGGCTGTTTGCCCCGTTCCGCAAATTAATTGATTTGGTTTGTATAGGGGCTTGTACTCAAATTTATTGACGAGATTTGTGGCTGTCATGGTTTACCGTTTTTTGCACCGCGTACTACTATATCAATAGTTTGGAGGGTTTGAAGAGGCGATATCAATCATCTTTATGTCGCCGCTGCAACGATTTGTTATGCTGCGTCAACGCAGATCGTTGCCTGAATGTCTTTTACAGCGAGCTCCTTCACCGGAATTGAAATCACAAATTCTGTACCTTGACCTAAAGTTGAGTTGACTTCTAAAGTTCCAGAGTGTTTCTGGACTAAGATTTGACGGGCGATCGCCAATCCTAGCCTTGTTCCTTGCCCCACGCCTTTGGTTGTAAACAAATGCTCAAAGATTTTTGGCTTCACCGCATCCGTAATGCCAATCCCATTAAGTAGGTCGGCGAGAAAAAACAAAACTATATTAAGATACATAAATAAAGGTATACCGTTAGTGTCATGAATTATTCGCGGTAGCGAAACGGTCATGTTTGGCATGATCGTGCTGTACCACCAGCCAAAAAACAGTCAGACAACTCATTTCATTG
>JARCMA010000446.1 GCA_030248405.1 Microcoleus sp. MP8IB2.171 | reverse complement strand
GTCTTGAATCCGAATCACCACAACTTGAGGGCTCGACTTTCCTGACTCACCAGCCTCCGAGTTTGGGGCCACCACCGCCGTCGAGATTTTGATCGTCTTGGGTGGGGGCTGATTTTCCAAAGAGTCGATCGCATTCGCCAAAATATTCATAAATACTTGGTTGAGTTGTCCGGGATAGCACTCTACCTTCGGCAAGTTGCCGTAGTCTTTAATTACCTCAATTCCCGGTATTAGCCCGTTTGACTTCAAGCGGCTCTGCAAAATCAGCAGCGTGCTGTCAATCCCTTCGTGAATGTCCACCCGCTTCATCTCGGCTTCGTCGTGCCGCGCAAAGTTCCGCAGAGACAGGACAATTTGGCGGATGCGTTCGGTTCCCATCTCTATTGAAGACAGAATTTTCAGCAAATCCGGCGCTATGAAATCAACATCGATTTCTTCGTTTTTGTCGAGTATTTCGGGGCAAGGCTCGGGGTAATGCTTTTGATACAAGTGCAGTAAATCCAGCAGATTTTTCATGTACTGCTTGCAATAAGTCAAGTTGCCGTAAATAAAATTAACTGGATTGTTAATTTCGTGGGCGACGCCGGCGACCATTAGACCGAGAGAGGACATTTTTTCGTTTTGGATGAGCTGAGCTTCTTTCTGCTGCAACTGCTGCAAAGTTTCCGTCAGTTGGCGGGCTTGGGTTTGAGCGGCTAAGGCTGCCGCCCGGGTTTGGGCGTAGAGTTCGGCTTGGTCGATCGCGATCGCCAGTTGATCAACCACCGCTTGCAGCAACTCCACTTCGCTCGTCGCCCAGGAACGGTGGCTGCTGTAATGGTTACAAACTACAGCACCCATTTGACCGGAGCGAGTCTTGAGCGGCAGCAGCAGGTTAGAAACAATGCCGAGACTGGTCAAAAAAGCTCGCGTGGGTGGTTCTATGCAGAGTGCTGTGGCAGCGTCCCCGATCCGGAGCGTTTGGCGGTGGCAAATTTTCTCGGCCAGCAGCGTTACTTGTTCGATCGGGTATTCTGTAAGCCGCTCTTTGAGTTCGGGATTTGCCGCCTCGTGGGTGATTGCAAAGCTTGGCTGCCCGTCTCGCGAGATGGAATACCACAAAAAGTAACATTGGTCAACCTGCAACAAGCTGCGAATTTCGTTGACAGCCGTATCTAAAATTTTGTCGAGGTCGAGGGAATTCCGCATCTGGCTGGCGAGACCGAAGAGCAGGCCTTCCCGGCGGCTCAACAATTCTTCTCGGGCCGTGATGCGATCGATCGCCACGGCGATGGCGTTAGCCATGCAGCCCAGAACTTCTAGCGCTCCCTCGCTTACCAAAGCGCTACTGCACAGAGCCAGCACTCCCACCAGCCGCTCCTCCACTATCAGCGGATAGGCAATGGCGCAGAGAGACGGGTTTGACAGTAGGCATACAGGAGCCGTTTGGAGTTTTCCCGGTTCTGCTCGCACCCAATCTTCTATTTCCCGTTCCCACCCTTCGGTGCTGAGTCCTGAATCTGCCTGCAATTCTAACTGCTCTGTCTGCGGGTTGAACGTCCAGATACTCGCCTCTTTGGCGTCGAGGTAATCTACCATTGCCTCGGTACAGCGGTTGAGGATGGGCGATATTTTCCCGCCTTGTCCGAGGGCTGCACCGACTTTAGCTTGCAGGGCTCCCAAACGAGCTCGCTCTTGTAGTGACGCTGCCGTTAGTTGGCGATCGGATGTGTCCCGCGCTCCGGCAACGATTTCTTGGATTTGTTTGGCATCGGGAGCGCGCCCGATGCCCGCTGAAGTTTCCCGCAAATATTGAGATGTGCCTGTTTCCCCCAGCGTCGGAAGCTTTTTTGTTCCGTATATTGTTGTCCTGCTGCTCTGTGGCGTATGTACGGCACACAAGCTGTCGCAGTTCGAGTCACGAACTAACTCCGAGATTTGCTGGCTGTTTGAGCTGATATCTTCTGCCTCTGGCAACTGTTTCTGGGCTTTGACTAATTGCCAGCGCAGCTCCACCAAACTCGCAACTTGCCGACTCAAAGCTTGCAGAGCTTCTATGGTTTCTTTTGTCAAGTCTCGTGGCACCGAGTCCATAACGGATAGCACTCCCAGCATCCGCCCATCTGAGGTCATGACTGGGATTCCGGCGTAAAATTTCACGAAGGGATAGAAAACCGTCAGGGGATGCTCGCCAAATCTCACGTCTGTGGAAGCGTTTTGGACAATGGCGACGGGCGGTTCCTGAAACGAATTTGCAGGGGGTTCGATCGGAGATTCGGGAGCAACTGGCGGTTTTTGCAGGGGAATTGCCTGGTCAAATTCCGAGTTTGAGTTTGAACCAACTGCGAACTCTTCGGGAATTTTATCCAGGGCGCGAGTGCAAAAATTCAGGTAACGGTGGGCCAAAGTTCGATCGATACCTAACTGCGACTTCAACCAGTGGCGGTTAGCGTCAATCAAGCTCAAGAAAGCAATAGGAGTTCGGCTGATCTGAGCTGCCAAACCGACCAAATTGTCCAAGCAAGCGTCTGGAGCAGAGCCGAGAAGCTGATACAAGTCAATGTTATGGAGCTTGAACACTTTTTTACCAAGAGGCAAGGGTGCTTTCATCATGTGTAAATGCCCGTCTAGTTGCTGGCAACCGCCCTTCTCAATACTTTAGAGAAAAACAAGCTATGAATTGTGTGATGGGAGACTGTGGGCGCAATTTCGGCGCAGGCTGCTTGCGCCGAATTCAGACTAACCTGCCGCGTAAAACTTACCTAAACTTATCTAAAGCCATTTTTAAAGCATCCGAGTTTACTTCCTACGCTATTGGGTAGTCGGCTATCCCAATATCAGTAGGCTATCCCCCGACCGCCGAGGGTTAAGAGTTCAAAATATTGACGCTGGCGTTGAAATCGCGATCGATAGATCTACCACAAGCAGGACAATCATAAGTCCGAAGACCCAATGGCATATCTTTTTTATTCCCACAATTCGAGCAAGTTTTAGAGCTAGGAAACCATTTGTCTACCAGCACTAAATTCGCTCCATACATAAGGCATTTGTAATCGAGTTGACGCTTGAACTCGTAAAACCCAATATCTGATATCGCCCCCGCCAGCTTGTGATTTGCCATCATGCCTTTTATATTCAAGTCTTCTATTTTGATGAGATTGAAAGTCTTGGCTAAGTAAGTTGTTAACTTGTGCAGGAAATCTTTACGAATACAAGCTATTTGGGCGTGAAGTCGGCTGATTTTGTTGTAAGTTTTACGCTGGTTATTGGAACATTTTACCTGTCTTGAAGCTTGACGTTGTAAAGTGGCAAGCTTGGTTTTCGCTTGCTTAAACGGTTTTGGTGCGTCAAAAACTTGCTGGTTTGACAGCATGGCCGCATATTTAATACCTACATCGATTCCTACAGAGCTTTTGGGCTGTTGAACTGGTAGACGTTCCGCATCAACACAAAATGAAACAAACCAGCGACTTCCTTCTTTTGAGATAGTGAAAGTTTGAGACACGTAACCACATTCTAGGGCTTCGTAGAGCCGAAACGTTCCCAATGTAGGAATCTTAATGGTTTTGCCAGCACTTAGCAGAACTTTCCCATTGGATGAATCGACTGTAAAAGATTGACCATTCCGGCGGCTGGCAAATTTTTGATGACCTGCTTTCCCGGCACGATAGCGACTAAAGGCATCTTTCAAGTCAATTAAAGCATTTTGGTAGACTCGGCTAGACAACTGGTTCATCCAAGCGAATTCAGGCTGTTTCTTGACGTGGTTGGTGAGAACTTTTTTAACTTCGTTAATCACCTTCGAGTCCGAAAGCTTGCCCTCACTATACATTTGAGTCCGCAAGCTTAACCCGAAATTGAAGACGACACGTCGAAATCCTGCGTGTTTTGCCATCAAGGTCGCTTCGTTGTTATTCAATTTTAGCGATCGTTTGAGGGCAAACATAGTTAAGCTTACCTAGAGTTGTGGATTTGGTCAATTATAGACAAGTTTAGAAAACTATTTGGCGATTTAGTCTAACTCTTGACTGATCTGGAAACTTTTGAGTTATCGGAGTTAGAGCACCCCAGATCTAAGACTATATAAATTATAGTTCCAGTTGACTATGCTTTTGAATACCTCCGGCTCTCTAAATCTAAGAGCCTCTGTTGGGAGGAAGCAGCTTTCCAAAATATATGACGATTGCTTACCTAGAATTTTTTGATCAGTTTAATTGTATTTTAACAGACTTGTCTAATCGTGGGTAGCTGGCTTGCTGGTAGATTTAAATCAGGGGTTTGTGCCACAATATCAGTGTCCTTTACCGAGCTGTGCCTTAGCCTGGAGTTCAACTACAGTTAGGAGATGAATTACAAAAGATTGGTAAGATGTTAAACTTTGTAACAATAGTTGTTCAAACTCGACCTTTTAGGGTTTCTGGGCCCGGATGCACATTTTGCAACTGTTGTAATTGCCGATCGACTACTCTCCCCATCCCTTTTTTCGAGTTTGAGGTAAAAAAACAGGGGTAATGTTTCAACTAACGCTCCAACGGGGTTGACAATTATTGTGTAGAGGCAACTCTCAAAAAATAACTGCAGGAAGTATGTTTTGTATTTTCAAGAACTATAAATAAACAGGGAGAAGAATATGTCTGCAAGTAGCAGTCAAGTACCAACTATTTTGGCAGTTGATGATAGCGTCGTGATGCAAGGACTTGTTAAACAGGCCTTAAGCAAAGAGTTTCGAGTTCTCGTAACCGACAATGCAGTGGATGCTTTGTCAACGATTTATCACGAACAAATTTCTGTTTTGTTGCTGGATGTTTCGATGCCTGGTATTGACGGATTGGAACTCTGCCGCACGGTGCGGAGCTTGCCTCAGTTTCAGAATTTGCCGATCGTAATGCTGACAGCGCGAGATGGAGCCTTTGATAAGGTACAGGGGCGTTTGGCGGGAGCAACAGAGTATTTAACTAAGCCGTTTGATGCTGATAAGTTGCGCGAGGTAATTGGTAAGTTTATCAAAATCAAATAATTGGACTTAGAAAAAAAATTAGTTTTGAGTAATTAATGAAGTAATTTGAGTAATTAATGAAGTGACGACTCCCAGCCCTAACTCGCGGACGAGTATAGGGTGGGCTTCTCAGCTAATCCTGCGTCTGCATCGGAAACACGCTGAGCTTTATTGACTGTCCGCCCGACAGCCAAGTTCTTAACATTAATCGCGGCATTTACATCCCGATCCAGTTCCAGGCCGCAAACATGGCAACTATGCCACCTGTCGGCAATGGTTTTAGGGATGCGAGTACCACAATTAGAACAGTTTTGGGTAGTACCATTTGGATTCACAGCTATAGCTAATTTGCCAGCACTTTCGGCCTTGCAAACCAGAATATCGAGGAATTCACTCCAACCAGCATCTAGGATCGATTTTGCCATCCTAGTTTTTGCCAAACCTTTCACATTCAAATCTTCAAAGCCAATCACATCATACTTGTCGAGTAATTGCTTTGCAGCTTTATAATGAAAATCTTTACGTTGCCTTGCAATATGCAGATGATGTTTAGCAAGACGCTTAACAGCCTTCCGTCTACGATTACTGCCTTTCTTTTTACGAGAAACAGCCTTATTTCGGAGCTTTTTATCGCTCTGGGCAATCCTGGCAAACTGAGGAATAGGGACTGTCTCAGCATCACTGGTAATCAAGAAATTCTTCAGTCCCATATCAATACCAACAGCATTATCAAGATTGACATCGAGGCTGATTGTGGGCACTATGACATCTTGCAATGTCAGCACAACATAATAGCCATCGGCATTCTTGACAATTTGAGCAGTTTTGATTTTAAACCCATCAGGGATAGGACGATGCAGAATTATCTTCACATCACCGATTTTCGGTAAAGTAATGCGATTACCTTTGATGCAGTCTTGCTGCACCTGAGTATAGGTAAAGCTGTGATATCTACCACGCCCTTTAAATCTAGGTTTGCCAGAGTGCTTGCCAGATTTATCAACCTTGATATATCGGTCAAAAGCTTTTTTGACCCTCTCAATGCAATTCTGTAAGACCTGAGAATGAATTGATTTGTACTCAGGGAATAGCTGTTTGGTATTGAGTAAATCTCGCTTTTGCCAGTAATAATCAGGCTGTTCGACTATGGGAGCGATACTGCATGACACAAGAGAGCATGAATTAATAGGACTACGAGTGGACTCATACCAGTTAAAACGCTCTGACAGTCTATAGTTGTACTGCATACGCAACAGATTTAGCCACTGATCAATTTGATGAGCTTGGGCTTTTTTGGGGCGTAATTTGTACTTGTAGGCTGTGATCATAATATCAGCGTAGCATAAAATGGATACGGTGATATGAAAGATGATTTTATTTCTAGCGGGAGGTGTGTCTCAGATTTAAAAGCTCACTTGGTTTTGACTACCAAATATAGGCGTAAAGTTTTTACAGGACAGATGATCGACAGGTTGTTTGAAATATTGACGGATTTATGCACAAAGTGGGGCTGTAAATTAGTTGAGTTCAATGGTGAAGAGGATCATATCCATCTGTTATTTCAATACTTGCCCCAGATGGAATTACCGAAATTTGTTGGTAATTTAAAATCTGTTTCCAGTCGCAAGATTAGAGAAGAGTTTGCTGATGAAGTGAAAAAATATTACTGGAAAAGTGTTTTGTGGAATGAGTCATATTTTATTGCGTCTTGTGGCGGTGTCACAATTTCTGTACTTAAGAAATATATTGAGCAACAAGATACTCCTGAAGATAGTCCATCTGCGGGGCATCGAACCCCTTGATGGACGGCGCTTACATCCCGTCACTCAACGGAGTACCGTGTTTGGTGCGGGGCTTTCGCTTAGAAGCTAAATTTTTAATTTTGCCAGGAGTAGAGGAGCGATCGCACTGATAGGTAGAACATATTGGGCGGCACCGAGGGCGATCGCCTCCTTGGGCATTCCGAAGACAATGCAGCTAGCTTCGTCTTGGGCGATTGTCAACCCCCCTTGTCTGGCGATAGCCAACATTCCGTCAGCACCATCTCTACCCATTCCTGTCAGCAAAACCCCCGCTGCTGCCCGACTATAAAAATTAGCTACCGACTTAAATGTCACCGTTACAGAAGGGCAGTGTCCCGCGGCATGAGCAGCTTCTGAATAAACAAATCGCCCTTGAGAGTCCAATTCTAAATGACGTTTTTCTGGCGGGAAATAAACAGTTCCTGCTTGTGGCAATTCCCCAAAAGCAGCTATCTTAACAGGCAGTTTCGATTCATTACCTAGCCAATCAACTAATCCTTGCAAAAAACCTTCACTAATGTGCTGGACACAAATTATAGGCACTGGAAAACTAGCCGGAAGTTTAGAAATAATCGCGTACAGCGCTTGCGGTCCCCCTGTAGAAGCCCCTATAGCCAATACTTTAATAGTGGAAGATTTAACATTTTCGTTGGAAAATTTGTAATTAGGAACTGGTGCTTGGTTAATTTTTAAAATTTGATTATCTTCTAGTGGCATCTTTTTTTGATGCCGTGTAAATACTTTAACTCCTGAGAGTATTTTAACCTTAGCTATTAATTGATTGGCTAGGCGATCGTAATCTGATACCAACCCGCCCATCGGTTTAGGAAAAACATCCAATGCACCAGCCTTTAACACTTGAAATACATTCTGAGTATCATTCGCTTGCACTGAAGCACTAATTACTAAAATTGGTAGCGGATATTTCTTCATTACTTCTTCCGTAAATTCTAACCCGTTCATTGGTGCCATGTTCAAATCGGTACAGATTACTTGGGGCTGAAGTTTGGGGATTAATTCTAGTCCTTCTAATCCGTTGCAAGCGGTTCCTACAACTTGGATGTCTGGCGAGGACTCAAAAATTCGTTTGAGGACGATCGTAACTACTGGAGAATCTTCAACTAACAATAGTTTAATGGGCGATAACATCTGTTTGCTGGAAAATGGGGAATAAGAAATGGGGAATGGGAAATTAGGCACTTGTAATGCCCTTCGACTTACTTCCCTTGGGCTTCGTGGGCAAGCCACGCAGAGCGAGTGGCTAAGCTCATTACAACTAGCTCAGTAACCGCGTAGTCAAAGTATTGGGTATTGGGCATCCATGCAATGGTAATTGTGCACTGGGCATTGGGTATTGGGTATTGGGCCTTGCTAATTGGTAGTAAATAACAAATGCCTAATAACCAAGGACTAATGACTCATGACTAAACTAACCTTTTTAGTGTATCTACCAACACATCTTGATTGAAAGTCCCTTTAGGAATATAAGCATTTGCCCCTGCATCAGCCCCTCTTTTTCTATCTTCATCCGATGCCAAAGATGTCACTAAAATTATCGGCAACTCACTGTATTTTTTTTGCTCCCGAATCTTAACAGTCAGGGCCAAACCGTCTAAATTTGGCATTTGTATGTCAGAAATCACAGCATCAAAATCGCGAGTTTTTAATTTATGGAAAGCATCCAATCCGTCTACCGCAGTCACAACTTCGTAACCCGCACCTTCCAGGATGCGCTTTTCTTGAGTGCGCGTGGCGATCGAGTCTTCTGCTAATAGTATAACTTGTTTTCTGCTGGCAGTCTCAAGTTGCGATCGCGCAGCAGAAACCCCACGGGACGAAACTTGCTGGCGTACAGATTTTATCAAATCGTGGGGATTGAGTACCATACAAACTTCCCCAGTACCGAGAATTGTGGCACCCGAAACATTTCGCACCCGTTTCAGCAATTGACTTTGAGGTTTCATCACCACATCCTGTTCGTCTATCAAAGCATCTACAAATAATCCCAATCTTTCCTCCCCAACTTTCAAAACAATACAAGGCATTTTTGAAGAAGTAGAATTTAGGAAGTGGTTTTGATTTTTTCTCAGAATTTCGCTCCCTGTTTCCTGTCTCAAATACCGATTTTTTTGCCACCCTTGTCTATTGTTTAATTCTAGTAAATCTGTCAGATGAGCAACTGACAGAGGCTGACCATTTGAAAGTATAGTTTCCTTACCTTCTATAGCAAATATCTCAGACTGAGACACCTGTTGAGCCGTGTCTACAAACTCGACTGGCAGAGCATAAGGAATGTCTTCAACTATGACAATTAATACATTTGCTGTAGCTAAAGACGTGCTGATTTGCAGCCTCAAAGTGCATCCTTTACCCGGTAAAGACTCTACTTGAATACTACCTTTTAGGGCTTCAACATTAGTGCGAACTACATCTAAACCCACCCCGCGCCCCGATACTTCGGTAACAAATTTTTTGGTCGAAAACCCCGGAGTAAAAATTAAAGATTGTAGTTGAGTATCGGTCATTTCTGCCAGTTGTTCAAGCGTACAAATATTACGTTTTACAGCCGTTTGTTTAATGCTCTCTAGATTTAGTCCCCGGCCATCATCAGCAACTTCAATAATAATATTGCTAGCAATATTATAGCCTTTAATTCGGAGAGTAGCCACGGGAGGTTTACCGAGTTTTTTCCGCTCAGCAACAGTTTCAATACCGTGGTCGATCGCATTTCTAATCATGTGCATTAAAGGGTCTTTCATTTCCTCTAAAATGCGTTTATCGGCTGTAGTTTCGCCTCCTTCAATCACTAATGCAACTTCTTTACCTTCCCGTTTCGCTAAGTCTCGAACAGTGCGAGGAAATAAATTAAAAATAGTAGACAAAGGCAGCAGTCTCAGAGTGCGAATTCCTGATTCTAATGCCTCAGCGATTAATTCGAGTCTGGCAGTATCTTCATAAACTCGATTTCTCAAGCGGTTGACTAAAGTTCCGAGACGTTCTAAACGTTCTTCTGTACGTTGATAGTAATCCTGCAATTGGCTAAATTTACCATTGGCTTTAATACCGTTTTCATCTATTTGCATCCGATCAACAGTCAAGCTCGTTACAAAATATTCTCGGCTCCACTCTTCCCACAAAGTTGTAATTTGTTCGATCTCTGCAACTCGGTGTCCTAGCCGAGTTTTTGTGACAGTAAGTTCCCCTGCTTGAGTCATTAAATCGTCTAAATTTTGAGTAGCAACGCGAATGGTTTCAATGCGGTAAGATGAGGTTGAGGATGCAGTAACTGCCGACTGCGAAGCCGACTCACTGGCGGGCCCAGAAGGTGCCGGCAAGTTTTGAGCTTGCAGTAGAAATTCTGGCTTGGATTGTAGGGGTAAAAAAGAGGAATTTTTCTCTAAGTTAAGGACTTCCGAAGTTTCAAAATTTGTTTCTAGTTCTTGGGTAGCAGGCTCAGTAAATTGCAGTTCTACCAACAGTTGCTCTGGTACTTGTGAAGATGAGGTATCTACTATTGAGGCTGCAGCCTGTGGTTGTGGCTGACTAGAAGCACCCATCATGCTAGCGAGGATGTAAAAAGTATTAACGCCGGAATCTTCGCCCGTAACGGCTTCGTTAACGAGTTTCCGCATGGCGTCTAAACCTTGCGAAAGTCGATCGCTAATATCCGAATTCAGTTGAGTTTCTCCCCGCTTGACACCTTCCAAAATATGCTCCATTTGATGAGCTAAAGATGCTACATTTTTTACGCCCAGCATCCCAGCATCACCTTTAAGAGAATGGGTTTCCCGCAACAATTGTTCTAGCTTAGCTAAGTCGCTGGGATGTTGTTCTAAGTACAGCAATCCATCGTCTAGTTTCTGTAAGTGTTCTTGACTAGCGACTTTAAATACATCTCGAAGTTCTTGATCTTCAATCATCATATATGTTTTTGAGTAATAGGTAATTGAGCATGGCTCATGGGTAATTGGTAATGATAATTATGTGGAATAGTCAGTCGATTGCTAATGACTAATGACTAATGACTAATGACTACACTACTTCTTTAAGATTAAATGCAGCTTCTGTGAGTTGTTGAGTACCGATTTTAACTTGAGTAATGCCGCTGACTGTTTGAGACGCGGATTCCTTCAGAGAACTCATGGCATCACCTACTTGCTGAATCGCGATCGCCTGCTGTTTAATATTCAAAGAGATTTGTTGATTGCTAGCAAACACCAGATTGCAAGCTTCCCGAACCCCCGTAAAAGCTTCTGCCGTATCCTGCGCTGTTTTCACCCCTGCCGCGACTGTTTTGCGGCTTTCTTCCGTTGCTTTCACCGTCGAGTCGATCGCGCCCTTAATTTCTGGAATAATACCATTAATCTTTTGCGCCGCTTCTTGACTCTCATCTGCTAACTTGCGAATTTCCCTTGCTACCACCGCAAAACCTTTGCCATACTCGCCAGCCCTGACAGCTTCGACAGCCGCGTTGAGAGCCAGCATATTTGTCTGACTGGCTAAATCGCTAACTAAATTTGCCAAAGCCGAGATATTACCAATCTGACTCGTGCTATCCCCCAGGCGCTGATTTTGCTGAGAAATGGCCCCCACAGCTTGTCTAAGACTCAGCATTTGATTGAGAGTTTCCTCAACTTTTTGAGTACCTTCTTCCGCCAGGGTTAAAGCTTGGCGAGCGGCGGCGGCAACAGCCTCAGCTTGCTCGGCTGTTTGCCGAGAAGATATGCCCAATTTTTCTAAAGTTGCAGTTGTTTCATTGACGGAGAGAAATTGCTCGCCGACTATTTGCTCTTGCTCGTTCATGTTAGATAATATTTCCATTGAAAATGAAGATATTTGGGAGACCAATTTCTGAATTAGCTTAACGATTTTTCCCAGCATAAACAATCCTAATGCCAGCACAGTACCCAGGGACAATATAGTAATAATAGTAGCTATTTTTTCCAAAACAAAAACAGAAGCAAACAGCGAACTTTTCGGTGATTGATTCACAATCACCAGAAAACTTTTCTTATTGTTTTTTGTCGAAAAAGCTGTATTATAGCTAATAACTCGATCGCCGATGTCAATATTGCCTTTGCCACCGGAAAGTATTTGATTCACTACCTCTGCCGCATAATCTTTTTGAACATTTTCATTGGTTTTTCTTTCAACACCCCATTCTTTTTTAGAATTGGGATGGTAGATATAGTTACCATCTTGATTTAACATAAAAGCTTGCTCTGAATTGTCATGATTGATATTTTTAACTATATCGATCATATTTTTGCCCAAAGAATTAGCAATCAAAATGCCTTTTCTTTCTCCTTTGGTATTAAAAACAGGAGTGGCATGGCGAATTGTTGACTTGTAAGGAATTTCTATTTTACCGCGCTCCTGATTCAGATTGAATTGGGACACATAGATTTCGCCAGGTTTTAGCTTCATAGTTAAGGAAAAGTAATCTCTATCAGCTTGATTTTGCAGTTCGGAATTTGGAACAATTTTGATAGTTTTGCTGTCAGAATTTAGCCGCACGAGTTCGTTACCTTTCTCATCTATATAACGCAACTGCATATAATATGGCTTAACTTCCATCATTGATGCAAATGTGATTTTCATTCGATCGACCCAATTTTGATAAGTTGAATTAGTTTCTTTGTCTACTCCATTTTCATCTCTAGCTCTAATTATTCCTTGAATAGGGGGAGATTTGCTGAAGAACAAAACATCGTAACTGATATTTTCTAGTTTGTTAACAATTTGCTCTCGGCTGGAGGCGACACTTTCAGTAAGATTTGTTAAGGCTAAGGTTTGCAGTGCTGCTGTGGAAGAGGAAATTCCATACCAGCCTAAAATAGATACTGGAATTAAGGTACTTAAAATTAAAAGCAGCAGTAGTCGATGTTGGATTTTTTGGAAAAATTTATTGATCATTAAAAATTGGTAATGGGTAATGGATAATTGGGAATTGGGAATTGGTAATTAATCTTCCTGAAATGGGTCGGGCGGGTTTTGCCTTCATAAACTGCCTTGTATCATAGATTCTTAGCTAAACCCGCCCCTACAAGATACTAGGTTTTTTTTTGCAATGACCTACTTAGCTTTGAGATTTTAGATTCAACAATTGAATAATTGGGAATGATTAATGAGGATAGGGGTTGGGAACAGGGGCCTACAGTTGCATCCTTTTTTGAAACTATCATAACTGATCGCTATTCTTAAACAACTGCTTTTAAATCTAAAGCAGCTTCATTCAATTTTTGAGTGCCGACTTTAGTTTGAGTGATACCGCAAGCTGTTTGTGCGGCTGCTTGGTTGAGGGAGTTCATAGCTTCCACCACTTGTTCGATCGCGATTGCTTGCTGTTTGGCATTCAGGGAAATTTGCTGAGAGCTCAAAACCACATTGTTAATTGCATGGGCTACTCCGGCAAATGCCGCAGCAGTTTCTGATGCAATATTCACCCCAGAGTCCACAGTTTTAGT
>JARCMA010000445.1 GCA_030248405.1 Microcoleus sp. MP8IB2.171 | reverse complement strand
CTTTTTTGAAAAATATAGCATTGGGCGATCGCGACGCCTACCTGCGAGAAATAGCCCTACAACAGATAGCCGCAGGTTGGCCCGACCACCCAGAAACCCTGCCCCTGCTGCAAAAAATAGCTGATTCCGAGGATTATTGGACTGTGCGGCAAGTAGTAGTGGAAGCTGTCGCCACACTGGCGTCAGCCAGTCTCGAAGTCTTTGGCTGGTTGCAAAATCTCGCCGAGTCAGACAGACACCTCAATGTCCGAGAAACTGCCGTGGAAGAGATCGCAAAACGCTGGTCTCACCGGGGCGAGACGCTGCCTTTCCTCAAAAGCCGGGTCGAGTTGGAGCATGATGCTCACTTGCTGAGCGTGCTGGTACGGGCGATCGTGCGGCGCTGGCCCGACGACCCGGAAACCTTGCCTTGGCTGAAAATTGAGCTCGATTCTGGGGAAGCGCTGGTGCGGCAAGCGGCGGTGCTTGAACTCGCTTACAACTGGCCAGACAATCCTGAAACTTGGATGCTGCTGGAGGCTAAAGCAGAGGGCGATGAGAGTCCGGCCGTCCGGCAAATGGCTTTGCAAAAGTTAGCGCGAGGGTGGACAAATCAGTCTCAAACTTTCGAGTGGCTGAAAATTAGAGCTCAAAAGGATGAAGATTCGCAGGTGCGGGCGATCGCCCTGGTAGAGTTAATGCGGGGATGGAAAGACGAGCCGGGAATGTTTGAGTTTTTGCGCGATCGGGCTTTGAGCGATGTTGACAATCAAAACGGTTCTTTTCCTTACAATCCGCGATTTACAGCACTCGAAGCGATTATCGAACATTATCCCGAAAATCCGGGAGTTGTGCCTTTGTTGCGATCGCTTGCAGTTTCCGACGCCGACGAGCAAATCCGGGCCTTAGCGGGCCGTCGGCTCCGCAGCCAAGACTGGTAAACAGAAACAATTGCGGTTTCATACGCTATAATCGCGTACTAGACCGCAGTTGCAGTGTAATAAAGAGTTATGCCGATGTTTTGTTTCTAATTGTTGACTATGATGGATAAAAGTTCAAAAGCTGGACAACTTAACTATGCAACTAGGTGAACACCCCAACTCCAGCCACTTAAAGTCCTTTGCAATTAACGGCTTATTTGGCTTTAAGGATGTGGCGATACCTTTTGATAAAGAAGCAGTAATTCTGATTGCAGAAAATGGTTCTGGGAAAACTACCATCCTCAATACACTTTACTATTCAATCTCCTGTAAATTTGATAAATTAAGTACCGTGGAGTTTGAGTCAGTAGTTCTTGAGTTTACCTCGGGCGCTAGTGTTGAAATTAAGAAAAGTGACTTAAATTCGGGGTATGAGCCTGATATTTTTGAAATTTTTTCTGTTCTTAAACGCTATTTAACCAGTCGAGAAATAGAAATGTTACAGAGAGAAATGAGGAAAACTTCATCCTCTGAATCTGCTCGGAGTCAAATATTTAAATTGATAGGTCGATATAGCATAAGTCTTCCACATGAAGACTCAAAAAAACTGCTCGAAGAATTAAATTTAAGATTGAGAGGTAATAAAGATAGTGATCGAAAGAGTAAAATTGATACAATTAGAGCCACTATTCAAGAAAACTTGAACGAGTCAGTTTTATATTTTCCAACCTATAGAAGAATCGAAGAAGATTTAAAAAATTTAGGATACGAAGATGAGAGATTTGAGCGATTAAGCCTTGGGGAAGGAGAAGGCAAGCTGATTCAATTTGGAATGAATGATGTCATTGCCAGATTTGAGGAAATTACAACTACAATTAAAAACTCCGCACTCAATCTATATCCAAAATTGAGTGGTGAAGTTTTAACTCAAATCATAGAGGGTATGGAGATTACCCAGGAAATGAGAGACAGCATTCAACCCGACACTCTGAACATAGTTTTAAGCCGTGTTGGTGAAAATAATATATCAAAGTCTGATAGAAATAAAATTGAGAAATTGGTGAGTTCAGGAGAGATAAACTCTGATGATCAATATCGTCAATTAGTCTATTTTTTATCAAAATTGGTTGTTTTATATGAGCAGCAAAAAGAGAAGGATGATTCTATAAATCAGTTTGCTACAATATGTAATAAGTATTTGAACAAAAAACGCATTGTTTATGATGAGGCAAATGTAGACATATCAATAATTCAAACTCGAAATAATAACCCGATTGATATTAAAAACCTTTCTTCTGGTGAAAAGCAAATTATATCTTTGTTTTCCAGAATTTATTTAGAGTCTTCCGAAGACTTTATTTTGCTGTTTGATGAACCAGAGTTATCGCTTTCTATAGAGTGGCAAAAGCTTTTACTTCCAGATATTTTGAAGTCAGGTAAATGTAAATTACTCTTAGCTGCTACTCATTCTCCATTCATCTTCGATAACGAACTAGATTTAAATGCTAACGATCTAGATACATTTGTGATAGAGAAATAAATAAATGTCGTCTGTAAACACTTTAAGGGCATCCCGAGATAAGGCGGTAGTTGTATTTATGGAATTTACCAGATTATACAAACAAGATCCATCTGCGCTATATTGCTTTTTTGAAGGAGAAGACAGTAAATACTATGGAGTCAGGATCAAAAATATTATAAGACCTGAAAAGTATTTTTATTTTAGTTGTAGTGGCAAAGATGGAGTTTTAGGAATCCACAAAATGCTTTCAGCCAGAAAGTCTTATGCAAATGTTAAAGCAGCTTATTTTATAGATAGAGACTTTGATAAATCGATTCGTGAGATCGGCTTAAACGAAATATATGAAACTCCATGCTACTCGATAGAAAACTTCTACACCTCAGTTCAGTGTTTTTCGGAGGTTTTGAGAAGCGAATTTAAGCTGATGGAGTCGGATGAAAATTTTGAAAGATGTGTTTCTTTGTATATAAAATTGCAAGAGGAGTTCCATAATGCTGTTGAATTGCTAAATACTTGGATTGCGTGCCAAAGAGATAAGTCTAGTCCACTCAATATCTCAAAGATAAGTGTGTCATGTTTTGTAAATATTGACTTGAACCAAATCACAAAAAAGTATGTAATTGATGATTTGTATGCTAGGTTTCAGGGTGCAATTTCCATCTCTCAAGAAGAACTAGATGCAAGGCTAACCGAGTTACGAAGTAGTACCAGGCAAAAAAGCTTCCGAGGTAAATTTGAGATTGAATTTCTGCGGAAATTTCTCGAAAAGCTTAAGCATGAAGCTAACAAAGGTAACAACCCTTATTTCACTCAACAAGTCAAGGTTGTTCTATCTTTATCAGCAATAAACATTATTTCTGACTTATCTCAATATGCTGATACGCCAGATTGTCTTGATAGCTACCTTAAGTCTTTTATATCTCCATCTTAGTCTATTCATTCCCACAAAAGGCCGATCGCAAACCCCACCGCTTCCCCCATCATCTAACACCGATCGCAATCCGAAGCCGTTTTCTCCCACGTGAGCAACTGTTCCCGAAAAGCCGGGTCTTGCTTGGCCCGCTGCACGATGCTTGCAGTTTCCGACGCACAAGAGCAAGTGCGGGCTTTAGCGGGCCGCAGGCTTAAAATGTTAACAATTAACTGTTAATAAT
>JARCMA010000444.1 GCA_030248405.1 Microcoleus sp. MP8IB2.171 | reverse complement strand
TGGATAATGACGTGATCGTAGGTGGCCTCGGCGCAGATACCATGACGGGAGGCGGCGGCAGTAATCAATTCCGCTATACCAGCCCTGCACAAGGTGGGCCAGCTTTTGATGCGGCTTCTTCGGCGGCGATCGAGGCTGCGATCGCGGCGGGCGGATACGATGTGATTACTGATTTTAACGGTCTCGGTGTGCCGATCGCCGATCAGTTTAATTTTGCCCCCGGATTTGCGAATCTCAGCGGTAACACCCAAGTTCTGCTGAATGTGCAGACAACTGTTTCTGCAAATATTCTGGGAGGAACTGCTTTCTTGTTTGCCTACGATTCCGGCGGCAATACTTACATTATTTATGACGGCAATGGCAATAACGTCACCGGCAGCGATTCTCGCATTTTGGCGAAGTTAAATGGTGTAACTGGGGTTTCTGCTCTTTCGGAATTTGACTTGACGTTTATCTAGGAAGATAAGAGGTTTGAAACCGCAGATAAACGCAGATAAATGTCTATTTTTTGGGCAGTTTATCTGCGTTAATTTGTGTTTATCTGTGGTGAAAACTTAAATCTGATTATCTTCAGAAAAAAGTCCCAACAAAGGCCAGAGAATAACACCGAATTTTGACAAAAATTAGAGGTTTGAAACCGCAGATAAACGCAGATAAACGCAGATTTTGTTGGCCGTTTATCTGCGTTAATTTGCGTTCATCTGCGGTGAAAAATTAAATCTGATTTTCCTCAGAAAAAAGTCCCAACAAAGGGCCGAGAATAGCGCCGAAAACAAAGCCGCCGGCGTGGGCCCAGTAGGCAACTCCCCCGGATTCCATGCCGACACTTGCCGGGGCATTCAAGGAAGCCAGGCCGCTCAATGCTTGCTGTGCAAACCAAAATCCTAGAAAGAAGAAAGCGGGGACTCTGACGGTGGTAATGAAGATTCCCAAGGGCAGCAGTGTCAAAACTTTGGCTTGGGGATATCTGAGAATATAAGCTCCCATCACGCCTGCGATCGCGCCGCTAGCACCTAGGGACGGAATGGCTGATGCTGAGGAAAAAAACCACTGAGTTAGTGATGCTAAAACGCCGCAAGTAAGGTAAAATATTATAAATTTGACGTGTCCTAAACGGTCTTCTACGTTGTTGCCAAAAATCCACAAAAATAACATATTGCCGGCAATGTGGAGAAAGCCTGCGTGCAGGAATTGGGAGCTAATTAGCGTCGTCCATTCGGGAAATGGCGAAACTGGCAGAGACACCCGACACATATTGCTTAACTGGCAAGGAACTACTGCCCAAGAGTAGAAAAATTCCGTTAATTGTCGATCGCCCAAACTGAGTTCGTACAAAAATACTAATATGTTTGCCGCAATCAGCCCGTAGGTGACGTAGGGAGTGATAGTAATGGGATTTTCATCGCGTAAGGGAACCACAGCCTTTTTTTCCTCATCAAAATATTGGCAACACAGTAGCGCATTTATAGCCCAGGTGTCTCCTATCTAAAGGAAGAGGGAACAAGTCAATCGATTTTAGATTTTAGATTGTAGATTTTAGATTAAAGAATTGAATAATTGAATAATTATCGATTTTAGATTAAAGAATTAAAGAATTAAAGAATTAAAAAATTGAAGAATTGAAGAATTGAAGAAAGCGACTTGACGGATGTATCCGGGGGCTGGTTATCGGATACTATATTTTTTATTTCTGCACGGATGAATCCGGGGGCTTGTTCCGCCCCCGAATCCCGCAAGCTGCCTTGAAACCCGCCGTTTCCCGCTGAAACAAAAATAAAACCCATTTAATAAAACCCTCCACCTTGCAGTTAATTGAATATCTGCTTTTTAGTGTTGGGTTTTATTTTACCGCAAAGGCGTATATGGTAGGATTGCAGATCAAGTTTGTAGTTGCGATATTGGTGCAGGTTTTCACATCTCAACAAAACTACAAACTTATTTATCCCCTTGCTGATTACATTTTTACAGCAGGGCTAGTCGAAGGTTTAGGCGACTTAATGTCCTGGGAAACTGCACGGGCACGGAAGAGTTTAGCAACGGCTTGCTCGCACTTGGACAAATCCGCTTCTATCTCTGTAAAAATGGCAGTTGATACCGGATCTGTGAACTTCGCCCGCAGGTGGTTGAGATCGACAACACCTGTCTGCAAATCGCCGAGGGTACTCCGCAGCAAGAAAGTTTCATCGGTTCCTTGCATTGAAGATTTTAATTTAGCGTATTTGTCAGCAATTTGGGCGGGAATTGAGGGTTTTTCGCCGAAATCGTTGAGGCGGTTTTCGAGAGCGAGGATGTGTTTCTGTTTATTTTGGATCATTTCCGTCAGGAGCGATCGCAAATCGGCATCTCCGGTTTTTTCCGCATAATGTTGAAAGGCTTCGCAAGCATAACGTTCCCCTGCAAGGGCGGTATTCAAACCTTTAACAATGTCGCCTTGTGTGGAGCCGCCCCAAGCATTAGCTAATTTCCACCATTCTGCATTTGTGTCAGTTTCTTCTGGTAAACCGACTTCTTTTCCGCCGTAACCGAGGCGAGCCAGAATTGCAGTGGTAAATATTGCTAAATCTCCGGGTTGGCGGGCAGTAATCAAGTTGCCGTCAACGACTAAAGGTTCGCTAATGTAGTTAGCTCCGGCATTGATCATGTCGGTTTTAATTGCCAAGAAACCCGTCGCATTTTTGCCTTTGAGCGCGTCGGCTTCAATCAAAAGTTGCGGGCCGTGACACACAGCAGCGACGATTTTTCCTTGCTGCATCGCTTCTTTGACAAACCGCACTGTATTGGGATTTGTCCGCATGGTATCGGGAGCCATACCGCCGGGAATTATCACTGCATCGAATTCTGCTGCTACTGATTCAGTTGTAGTTCCGTCAGCTTGCTGGGAAACTTTACCATTTTTCCCGGCATACTTTTCGTTGGTACGGGAACCGAGGACAACTACTTCAAATCCTGCTTGTTTTAAGCCGTTGTAAGGAACTAGAAATTCGGAATCTTCCACTCCATTTTCGATGAGTATGGCAACTCGTTTGGTGTTGGTGCCGTTATCTGCTGTCATAATAATCAGTTTCCTTTAAGTTAGCATTTTGTTTAAATTTAATTCATTTCTTGGTGTTTTCGCGTCTTGCTAAGGTTATAAATTGGTTGGTGGCACAATGTGCGAGGTGAGTCTTTGGAGGTAGGCTTTTGTGTATTAGCCGCACGCTACAATTTTAACCAAATTGCAAAAATCCTGTTAATCAAATTTTTGGACGGGCTAGAAGCCCATCCCACAAAATTTTTTGATTTTTGGACGGGCTAGAAGCCCATCCCACAAAATTTTTTTCTTGTGGAACGGGCTTTGAGCATCGTTCAAATCATAGCCTCAATGCAAGTAAGAAGCGCCATTAATGTCGATCGTTGTCCCGGTAGCGTGCTGGGCTAAACCAGAGGCTAGAAAGGCGATTACATTGGCGACATCTTGAGGAGGAGCGATTTTGCCGATCGGGATATCGCGCACAATCTCTGCTTCGCCAAACTCCCGAATAAACTGATTAGACATTTCCGTACTGACAAATCCCGGTGCAACAGTAAAAGCCAAAATATTCTCAGCAGCGAATCCTCTAGCAATGCTGCGAGTCAAAGAAACGATCGCACCTTTTGATGCAGCATAGTGCAGATAATTCGGGTCATCGCCGCGAAAAGCAGCGCGACTTGCTATATTAATAATTGTACCGCCATTGCGAGTTTTAAAATGCAGAATTGCTTCCCGGCACAAGTCGGCGACAGCAACTAAATTAACTTGTAGAGTTTGCTGCCAAGCTGACGACCAAACATCAAAATCGTCCTCTATCCCCGCTGACTGCATAATCCCAGCATTGTTAACTATAATATCAATATGACCGCGCCATTTTAAAGCATCTTGCCACAAACTATAAGCCGCCTTTGGTAACATCAAATCAGCAGCTAATAAATAACATTGATCGCCCGCCACACTTGCTGCTACCGATTCCGCCGCTTGCTGACTGCGAAAGTAATGCAAAATCACCTCAGCCCCAGCATTAACCAGAGTCCGAACCGTCGCTGCACCAATGCCTTTCGAGCCACCCGTTACTAAAATTACCTTTCCAGTTAAATCAATCATTTTTCCATCTCTATCTTTTCTCTTTCTCTGCGCCCTCTGCGCCCTCTGCGGTCAAAAAAAAATAAATCCCCTTCACAAACGAAAGAGAATTGCTACATGATACAGCACATTCCATCTAATGTGTATGTAATTTCCTCATGCTGATGGATATCTGCCATAGACCTCCCAACAACTTCCAGATCCTTTCCCCTGTTGGTTTCTATTGGAGATATAGCCACTCCCTACAGCACTATAGCTTCTTTGTCCTTAAACTCAATAACTAAACGGGATTCGGGAGCAGAGGTAGAATTAACTCCATAACTTGGTCATACTGAAAGTTATTGACACAATCAATTAGCGCACTGGAAAGGGTTGATTGAGATGCGGGAATTTGTTTGATTAGCTCGTTCATGACTTCAAAATCAACATCGTAGGCAGCTTGATACATTTCTTCTAACCACTGAGAGGACATCACGGCTAGCTCTTCTGGAGATAAATAATCAACAAATAGTTTTTGGGAATCTTTTCCTACAACTGTGTAGATGTACTCTACTCCCAAGTGTTGAGCGAGTTTGTCAAAGACGATCCCTTCCTGAAATGGCTTGCTCATAAAGTCGTCACAACCAGCCATAAGAGCTTTCTCTCGCTCTTCTTCAAAAGCACTGGCAGTTAAAGCAATAATGACAGTCTCTTGTCCATGAGGGTGTTCTCTAATGCGTTTAGTAGCTGTGTAGCCATCCACGATCGGCATTCGTAGATCCATCCAAATCAGGTGTGGGGACCAACTTTCCCACAGGGATAGTGCTTCAACTCCCTGTGTTGCTTCGCGCACCTCAAAACCGACTGAGGTAAGGAGTTTGACCAATAAGCGGCGATTTTCCTCTACATCTTCAACCACAAGGATGCGGTAAGTTGGTTGTCCTGGAGCTATACCAATCACTCTTTGTTTAAGCAATTCTGAGGCAAGGCAGACTGCTTGAGGTAACTGTACCCCAACTTCAAAGTAAAAAATGCTGCCCTGATTCAATATGCTTTGAACCCGAATCTGACTACCCATGAGTTGGACAAATCTTTGGCTGATAGCTAGACCTAGACCAGTACCTTGATTCAATTTATTCCCAGCTTCAGCTTGCACGAACGCCTTAAATAAGCTGTCAACTTCTCTTGGAGCAATTCCCACTCCAGTATCCTCAATTTCAAAACATAGGCGACAGGACGTTTGGTCGCTCTGTTCTGATCTCACTCGTAAGGTAACGCTTCCTTGATTAGTAAACTTAATCGCATTACCGAGCAGATTGACTAAGACTTGATAGAGTTTTTTCTCATCGCTATGCACAAATTGGGGAAGATTGGGTTCTCGCTCGACAATTAGTTTCAATCGTTTCAATTGGGCTTTAATTTGGAACATTTCTTCAATAGAATTCAGCCAACTTTTTAGATCAAAGTCAGAAAGATAGAGTGTCATCTGTCCGCTTTCAATTTTGGATAAATCTAAAATGTCGTTAATCAATTCCAATAAATGTTCGCCGCTACGATTGACGATCGCCAGATCTTGTTGGAGTTCGGGAGTCAGAGCAGGATCGTAACTCATCAATTGCGTAAATCCCAAAATAGCATTCAGAGGAGTACGGAGTTCGTGGCTCATATTGGACAGGAACATACTTTTGGCTCGGTTGGCTGTTTCTGCTGCTTCTTTAGCTTGCTGAAGTTCCAACTCGGCTTGTTTGCGATCGCTAATGTCAATTAAATATCCCAACATTTCCACGGGTCTACCTGCAGGATCTCGAATTAGTCTGAGGTGATTGAGCATCCAGCGATCAACCCCATCTGAGCGACGCATACGGTATTCATGGAAATAAAAATCATTGACGAATGGATTGGCTAAGCCATTCAGCACTCGTTCTACATCATCTGGGTGTAAGTTATGCACCCAAAATTCACCATTTCGTAAAAACGCAATGCTTTCATAGCCCAATACCTCTTTGACATTTTCGCTGATGAACGTTGCTCGATAATCGCCATCAGGTTTACAGCTAAAAATCACGACTGGGCTGTAGTTCAGGAGAAAGTTGAGGCGATTTGTGGTAGCTTGCAAGGCTTGCTCAGCCAGTTTTAGCTCTGTCACATCCTCGTGAACGGCAACATATACGGTTCCGTATTCAGGATGCTCAAACATGGATGTATGAACCCTGCACCAAAAAAGGTTTCCATCTTTTTTCTTATTGTAGACTTCATATTGTGCTTCTCCTTTCTGCTCAATTTGAGTGACAATATCTAGAACGCTTGCGTCTGGTGTAAGCTCTGTATCGACGTAATTTACTATACCAACAGATTGACCGGCGAGTTCACCCTCTGCATAGCCAAACATCGCATCAAATTTGGGATTGGTGTAGACGATCGTCAGATCTGATGCTTTGACTAAACACACTCCACCTGCCATGTTATGCATAATAACACTCTGAAGCTCTAGCGTCTTTTGAGCTTCTTTTCGAGCGGTAATGTCTTGAATTTGAGAAATAAAATGCAGTGGATTTCCCTGTTCATCTTGTACTAGCGATACATCAAGAAGACTCCAAACTATATTTCCTTGTTTATGGAAATACCGTTTTTCTATTTGGTAATTTGAAATTGTTCCTGCTAATAGCTGATGTACATAACTAAGATCCGCGTCTAAATCATCAGGATGCGTAATGTCTTGGAAAGTTAACGCTAACAACTCTTCTGAGGAGTAGCCAATAATCGGAAATAAGGCAGGATTGACTTTAACCCAGTGCCCATCAAGTGAAACGATCGCCATTCCAATTGACGCATTTTCAAACGCATTGCGAAACTGCTCTTCACTGTTTCGTAAAGCCACCTCAATTTGTTGGCGTTCGTTTTCAGCCCGCTTGCGCTCGTTGATCTCATTCTCTAAGGCTTGATTTGCCGCAATAAGTTGAGCTGGACTAGGTAAAGCTAAGGCTGATGGAATTAAAAACACTAGCTCAGATGCAGTATATATAGAAATCAGAGCAGTAATAGCTTTAATTCCTCCAGAAAGCCAATAAGTAGGATACCAAAGCGTCCAAATTTCCATGATATGAGTTGTACCACAGGCAATTATGAAGGCGCTAAACAGAAAAACTACTTTCGGAAATGGAGTATCTTGGCGCTGTCCCACAAAGTAGATTAGCATGATTGGGA
>JARCMA010000443.1 GCA_030248405.1 Microcoleus sp. MP8IB2.171 | reverse complement strand
CGATAGCGAAACCAAAGCCAAAGCCTCAACCAAACTGCGAACAGCCGCAATCATCGCCACTTCGCTATTAAGTTGGCTAACAGCAGAACCGACACCAACACCCGCAGCACCGGCTCCAATAGCAAGGGGTGCGGTGACGCTGGAGATACCGGAAGCGCAGAGTACGGGAACTTGTACGGCGCGGGAAATTTCAAAGGCTGCTGCCAAAGTAGGCGCTGCTTTTTCAATTAATCCCAAGGTGCCGGCGTGAATTGGTTGAGCGCTGGTGCCACCTTCGGTTTGGATGATATTAGCCCCAACTTTGACTAATTCAATTGCTAACTGCACTTGTTTGTCGAGTGCCAAAATGTGGGGAACTGTCACAGAAAGCGTGATGTTCGGAAATAGCGATCGAGTTTCGCGAGTCAACTGCAAAACTTCCTCAGCTTCAAAGCGGCGGCCTACTGCGTAGAAAGCATCAAAGTTGCCAATTTCAATCAAATCAGCGCCAGCTTCTACCGCAGGCACAAACTTTTCCGGTTCCACAGCCGATACACAAATTGGCAAATTTGTCAACTGTTTTGCCATCAATACCAAATCGCGATCGGCAGCAATATCGACAAAGGAAGCACCGCCGAGATCCGCTGCTTTGACGACAGCCGCAACGTTTGCGGCATCAAAATTATTTAAACCGCTGATAATTTTCAGGGCGCGACCTTGCTCAAATGCGCGCTGCAATTTAGAATTTACACTCATCGTTAGTTTTCCAACTCAAAAAATTTCTTAGACTCATTTTGACACGGATTAGAACAAATTTGAATTTTTACTTCTTAATTTTTAATTACTTCCCGGCTGTCGAAATTTGTGCACATCTTTGATAACTTGTGCCCAGCCGTCAGAGAGAGATTCGAGAATACGAGATCCCTTTTCTTTCGTCGCCACCGTTGCATCGCCCAACACACCACTTTCAGTCAACTCTCGCGTCAGCCAAGCAAAAGGCAAATTCCCTTCCATACTCAGCAAACTGTCTGTTGGTAAACCCTGCGGGTACTCGCAAACAGCCAGTTCCATTTTCACCTGTTCGGGCAAAATTGACAACATCAAACTCGTTTCTGCATCACCCGCGTGAATCCCAAACTCCAACTCCTTCGCAGTTAATAATTCAGCAGCAACATTCGGAACCCGCCAAACAAACAGCGGAAAAACCGAAAAATCCTGATATTTTTGATGAATATCCCGCGCCGCAATTTCCATCACCTGTGGCTGTCCGCCGTGACCATTCATTAACACTAATTTACGAAATCCAGCCTGATAAATACTGTCAGCAATTTCGCCGATTACTGCTAAAAGTGTCTGAGCACTGAGCATAATTGTACCGGGGAAATGGCAGTGTTCGTTCGACTTGCCATAGTACAAAGGCGGCAAAGCGTAGGCGGGAATATTTGCCTCTAACTTTGCCAGGGCTTTGCCTGCCACCGCCGCGCTAATTGCCGCATCTACAATTAAAGGCAAATGGGGGCCGTGTTGTTCGATCGCACCTAGCGGCAGAATTATCACAGTATTTTCCTTATCCGGCATAGACTGAATTTCTGTCCAAGTTAGATAGGGAAAAAAGCGCGATTCTGGAATAAAATTGTGCATAAGGTGGCGACAAGAGTAAAGGCAACTAAGGCAATCAACTAGCCTGAAAACTAAAAAGGAATTACCAAGATAGATAACTAATTCTGTATCTCGGTAAATGCTATAATTTATAGATGCTTTAAGAGGGCGCTGATGTACGATCGCCCGCTCAGACCGAAAGACATCAAGACGACTAGATAGATGGAACCTTGGCAAACCCCACCAACTAATTTAACCGACATTCCGATCGCCGAGCAACTGTCGCGCCGCATCCCTCGATCGCCCGATCTCAAAGCTGAAAACCGAGCGCTGCAAACGCTGGCTAGACAATTGGCAACCTCACCCGACAGGCTGCTCAAAACACTGGTTGCGCTCGCGCGAGATTTGTGCGACGCAGGAAGCGTCGGAGTCTGCTTGCTAGAAGAAAATGCAACTTCCGAACAAATATTTCGCTGGGAAGCCTTGGCGGGAGCGTGGGAAGCCACAGAAGACAGAAACACACCCCGCACATTGCGTTTGTCGGGAGCCTGGTTCGATCGCCAAACTCCCCAGCTTTACCTGCATCCAGAACAATACTGGCAGGACTTGCTGCCGCTAGAATTGCCGATCGCCGAAGCGTTAGTCGTGCCACTGCAAGCCGAAAATCAACCGCTGGGGGCAATATGGATTGTATCTCACGATGCCCGGCGCCAGTTCGATGCCGAAGACTTGCGGATCGGGCTGGTGCTAGCAGACTTTGCCGTTGCCGCCATACAAATCGATCGCGCCAATCGAACCACAGAAGCCCTGCGAAAAAGCGAAGAACTCTGGCAGCTAGCCTTGCAGGGCAACAACGACGGCATTTGGGATCACAACCTGCAAACAAATTGCTATGTAGTGAGCGATCGCTGTTTAGAGATTTTGGAACGTGGGCCCGAAGAAGTCAAGGACTTCAGCCAATATTTGAGCTACATTCATCCCGATGATGTGGAGAGAATGCAAAGCAATTGGCAGCAGCACTTGCATCGAGAAACCTCACATTACTGCGGAGAGTACCGCATTCGCTGTTCCGACGGGCGCTACAAATGGATTTTAGCCAGAGGGCGAGCAATTTGGGACGAGTCAGGCAATCCCGTGCGGGCAGTGGGCTCCCTGACAGATATCAGCGATCGCAAACAAACTGAAATTGCCTTGAAACAAAGCGAAGAACGTTTGAGCGTCGCCATCGAAGGCTCAGGCATGGCAACCTGGGATTTAGACGTGCGAACAAATCGAGTAATTTGGTCGGCGACCCATTTCAGCATTTTGGGCTGCGAACCAGTACCGGACGGCGAAACAACCTTCGCTGTGTGGCAAAACTGCGTGCATCCAGACGACTTAAAGCAAGTCCTGCAGGCAATAGAAACAGCTCGGCAAACGCGATCGCTCTACTCCCCCGAATACCGCATCATCCGGGCCGACACCAAAGAAATCCGCTGGTTGAGAGCGTTCGGGCGCTATCTCTACAACGCCGCAGGGGAAGCAGTGCGGTTTATCGGAGTATTATTTGATGCTACCGATCGCAAACAAGCCGAACTCGATTTGCAAGAAAGCAACAACCGCTTTCAATTAGCTACAAGGGCGATCGACGGCATGGTGTTTGAGTGGGATTTGGCAGCAAACTCAGTTTACCGTTCCGAGGGACTGTACTCGCTCGTCGGTGTCCGCCCCGAGGATACACCGGCAACACGAGAGTGGTGGAAAGAACGCATCCATCCCCTCGATTTGGCGCGCATTGAGGCCGAGACAGAAGCAATTTTGACTGTCGAGCGCTACGAAGTCGAGTACCGAGTCCGGCACGAAGGCGGGCGCTGGATCGATGTTTGGGAGCGAGGCTGTTTAATCCGCAATCAACAAGGTGAAGTGACCAAAATAGTCGGCTTCACCAGCGACATCACCAAGCGCAAACAAGCAGAAACAGCCCTGCGCGATCGCGAAACCCGCCTGCAGTTGATACTCGACAGCGCCAAAGACTACGCCATCATCACCCTCGACACCGGCGGACACCTTACCAGTTGGAACGCAGGCTCCGAGAGAATGCTGGGCTATGCCGAAGCAGAAATCGTCGGCCAGCACGGACGAATCATCTTCACCCCAGAAGACTCAGCAGCCAGAAAGCCGGAATTAGAAATGCACCTAGCGCTGACTGAAGGAAAAGCAGAAAACGAGTGCTGGCACCTCCGCAAAGACGGCAGCCGCTTTTGGGGCAGCGGGCTGGTGATGCCCCTGCGCGACGCAGCAGGCGACGTGCAAGGTTTCCTGAAAATCATGCAGGACAAAACCGAGCGCCGGCAAATAGAACAAGCACTGCGGCAAAGCGAAAATCGCTACCGCACCCTCGCCGATGGCGTCCCGCAATTAATGTGGATCAACACCGCCGACGGCAGGTTAGAGTTTTGCAACCAGCACTGGCTAAGCTACACGGGCCTGATTCCAGAATTGCCTCTGACTGTGCCGGTGCTGGAATTATTTCATCCAGAGGATCTGCCAACAGTTGTCGGCACGCGCAGCAAGGCTATTGCAGCAGGAGAAGCCTACGAATTCGAGTGTCGGGTACGCAGGTTTGACAACACCTACCGCTGGCATTTGGCGCGACTTGTGCCCATCAAAGACGGGGAGGGACAGGTACTGCAATGGGCCGGGATTGGCATTGATATTGACGATCGCAAACAAGCCGAAGAAAGCTTAGCAGAAAGCGATCGCCGCTTCCGCTTCCTGGCTGAGTCGCTGCCCCACCTGATTTGGAATGTAGACACCGCCGGAGAACTTCTCTTTGTCAATCAAAAATGGTCGGAATATCTGGGAATGCCTTACGAAGAAGCCGCTCAAAACAATTGGGAGTCCCTAGTGCCGCCGTCGGATTTGGCAGAAGCTTCTGCCCGCTGGCAAGAGTGTCAAGTTACCGGACAAGTTTATCAAGTTGAGTTCCGCCTGCGGCGGGCAGCAGACAAAATGGAACGCTGGCATTTGTCCCGCGCCGTGCCAATTCGCGACGCAGAGGGCGAGATTGTCGAGTGGATCGGCACAAATACCGATATTCACGATCGCAAAACAGCCCAACTCAACGAGCAGTTTCTCTCGGGCCTCGAACTCCGCTTGCGCCAATGCTCCAACCCCGCAGAAATGTTGTGGGAAGCTGTGAGCAGTCTGGGAGAATATCTACAGGTCGATCGCTGCATCTGGCACGAAATCGATACTGCAGCGGGACTGGCAATTGTCGATCGAGACTGGCACGAGTCCGGGCTTGCCAGCATCGCCGGCACCTATCAAATCTCAGACTTTAATACGCCAGAACAGAAAGCTCTGTATCAGGCAGGTCAAACAGCAGTCATCTCAGATATCGCTAATTGCCCGAATACAGCGCCTTTTGTCGATCAATACGGTCGCATTGGCATTCGCGCTTTAGTCGGTGTTCCCTGCTTTCAGGGAGGACGCTGGGTGGCTGTTTTGGTGGTGACATCACAGGCAGTGCGGCACTGGCAGATTGATGAAGTTTCGCTGATGCAAGAAATGGTGGCTCGCCTCTGGACGGCGATCCTGCACGCGCGAGCCCTGCAGGATCTGCACGAAAGCGAGGCTCGGTTCCGCGCTCTAGCTGACAACATCGCTCAGTTGGCCTGGATGACAGATGCCACCGGCTGGATTTTCTGGTACAACCAGCGCTGGTTTGACTACACGGGCACCACCCTAGAAGCAATGCAAGGCTGGGGCTGGCAACAGGTGCAGCACCCGGAACACGTCGATCGCGTTGTCGCAAACTTTAGGCGCTGCTGTGAAACAGGCGAACTCTGGGAAGATACTTTCCCCCTGCGCGGCAAAGACGGATCGTACCGCTGGTTTCTCTCCCGCGCCGTGCCGATTCGCGACGAGCAAGGTAATGTGCTGCGCTGGTGCGGCACTAACACCGATATTACCGATCGCCTCAATGCAGAAGCGGAACGGGAACGCCTGCTAGCCCTCGAAAAGGCCGCCAGGGAGGAAGCAGAACGCGCTAACCGCGTCAAAGACGAATTTTTGGCTGTTTTGTCCCACGAATTGCGGACTCCCTTAAACCCGATTATGGGCTGGGCAAATCTGTTGCAATCGAACGTGCTGACACCGCAAAAGCAGCGCTACGCCCTAGAAACGATCGAGCGCAACGCCAAACTGCAAACCCAGCTAATCGAAGATTTGCTCGACGTGTCGGGGATTCTGCAAGGCAAAGTCAACTTGAATATTGTACCTGTGGATTTAGCCGGGGCGATCGGCGCCGCCATTGAAACGGTGCGTTTGTCTGCCCAAGTCAAATCGATTCAAATCAACGCTCAATTTGCACCGAATGTCGGCCGGGTGTTGGGCGATGCGGGCCGACTTCAGCAGGTAGTCTGGAATTTGCTGTCAAATGCCGTCAAGTTCACCCCACCCGGAGGCAAAATCGACATTGCTCTCGATCGGGCTGGCACTGACGCTCAAATTAGTGTAACTGATACGGGCAAAGGCATAGAACCTGATTTTCTGCCCTACGTGTTCGACTATTTCCGGCAAGCTGACAGCACGTACACGCGCAAGTTTGGCGGATTGGGTTTAGGATTGGCGATCGTCCGCCATCTCGTCGAACTCCACGGTGGCACAGTGAAATCCGACAGTGCAGGCGAAGGAAAAGGCGCGACATTTACAGTCAGAATACCCCTGATGCCCGTGCAACCTCAAACAATTCCCGCACCGACACCGCCGGATAAATCCTTCAATTTCAACGGTATCCGGGTGTTAGCGGTGGATGATGATGCTGATGCGCGAGATTTGGTAGTTTTTTTGTTGGAGGATTGCGGCGCAACCGTGACAGCAGTTTCTAACGCCGCCGATGCCTTGGTGGCTTTAACTGTGTCTGTGCCGGATCTGCTGTTGAGCGATATTGGGATGCCCGACACCGACGGTTATATGTTGCTGCGGCAGGTTCGGGCTCTACCTGCAGATCGAGGGGGACTTGTGCCGGCGATCGCCCTCACGGCTTATGCTGGAGAAATTGACTATCAGCAGGCCCTGGCTGCGGGGTTCCAGCGCCACATTTGTAAGCCTTTAGACCCCGACAAGTTGGTGCAGGCGATTTGGGAGGTACTCGATCGTTCTGGCGAAAATATTTTTTAAGGTCTTTTTGTGTCTGAAAAGTCTTTATAAAAAGAAATACGGGAAGCGGAAAACTCAGAGACTTCAGTCCGCTCGATGCAAGCGAGGCGAGGGACTTTAGTCCCCTTCAATCTTTCTTGCAAACAAATGTAACGTTTTCATCCTTCTTAGTCTGAGTCTAGTTAGATAAGAATACCGTGATGAGGTCGAAGTCATGCTGATTTTTGAATTCAAAGCACACGGGAAGAAGCAGCAATTTAACGCTGTAGACGAAGCAATTAGAACAGTGCAGTTCATCCGAAATAAGGCATTACGCTTTTGGATGGATAACGAGAAAGTCAATAAATTTGACCTCAACAAATATAGTGCTGTTCTAGCAAAAGAATTTCCGTTTTGTGACGAATTAAACAGCATGGCTCGACAGTCCAGTGCTGAAAGAGCGTGGTCGGCAATTTCCCGATTCTACGACAATTGCAGAAAGAAGATACTTGGCAAGAAAGGATTTCCACAATTCCAAAAAAATAACCGCTCAGTTGAATATAAAACTAGCGGTTGGAAATTGACATCAGACAGGAAATATATCACTTTCACCGACAAACAAGGAATCGGGAAACTGAAGTTAAAAGGGACGCGCGATCTGCATTTCTATCAGCCCACTCAAATTAAACGAGTAAGGCTAGTGAAACGTGCAGACGGGTATTACGTCCAGTTTTGCATTCAAGTTGACCGCTCCGAGGTCGTAGAAGTCACTGGCAATGCCATTGGATTAGATGTTGGATTGAAAGAGTTCTACACAGATTCCAATGGTGTTGTAGTCGAGAATCCACGATTTCTCCGCAAAGGAGAACGTGGATTGAGGAAAGCCCAGAGACGAGTATCAAAACGCGTTAAAGGCTCAGAAAACAGAGGAAAAGCTAGAGTGATTCTTGGAAAGCGCCACCTCAAGATAAGTAGGCAACGTAAAGATTTTGCTGTGAAATTAGCAAGATGTGTCATCCAGTCTAACGACTGTGTAGCCTACGAAGACTTGAGGATTAAAAATATGGTGAAGAATCACTGCCTAGCGAAATCGATTAACGACGCATCCTGGTATATGTTCCGAATTTGGATGGAATATTTCGGCAAAGTATTCGGAAGAATTACGATTGCTGTAACAGCCAGTGGAACAAGCCAAGAATGCTCTAGCTGCGGAACGATTGTCAAGAAAAGTCTATCAACGCGAACTCACGTTTGTCAGTGTGGATGCGTACTTGATAGAGATCACAACGCAGCTAGGAACATCCTAAGTCGGGGATTAAGTACGGTAGGGCATACCGGAACTTGGGGTAAAACCATAAACGCTTGTGGAGAATTGACCGCTACTCTTGTTGGAGTAATCCTGCCTGAGCAAGTCGATTCTATGAATCAAGAATCGAGCGTGGCTTTAGCCCTGAGAGTGTCAATTAATGAACCGCGAAGACGCAAAGAACGCGAAGGAAAAAGGCAAGAAGAAAGGAAGAAGTTAATAATTTCAAGTCCGGTTATATCTGAGATATTGCACCCTTTTCAATCAGCGTTTTATTGACTCGCTAGGAGCAACGGCACACAAGAAAATTCATCTGTTGTGGAACAGGTCGGAAAGCTTATTCAGGAAAATGGTACAATATCTCAGGTGTAAGCAATTTTATTGTCGTTCGATCGCACATCATCTCAAACAAAAAAACCTCACAGATGGAGGTTTTTGGATGATTATTCGCGATCGTCGGACAGGTTAAAACATCCTGTCCCTGCATAATGACCACAGCACTAAGACTCAATTCTTAGCGGTAGTCAGTACGCACGGCAGGCTCTCGATCACTGGTTGTAGTTGTATAGCGGACATTTTCTTCGCGTTTGCGGGGAATCAAACCCAACAAACCAGACAAGCCTAGCAATCCCAACCATCCCCAATCAAAATCGCGATCGGTCTCAGCATTGTAGACATCGGAGCGAGGAGTGGTGGTGGTTGTAGTGTTGTTAGTACCGGGAGTAGTACCGCCAGTTGTATCTGTCTGAGCAGAAGCAGGCAGATGAGCTGGTGCTATGGCTAAACCAGCAGCTATAATACCTGCACCGATTGCTTTGGATAAATCAGAACGTTTCATAATTCAAATGCTCTCTGTTGGCAAAAATCTTTAACTATCAAAACTATATCGATTGGCTTTTAAAGTTATATCCACCTCTAGCAGTAAAGATTGTTATGTTCCACGTATAACTACAGATTGATATCCAATTTTTAGCAGCCGCACAAAATTAAAAATTGCTCGCGGAGGCACTCCGGCACTAGAAATCGCGGGTCTGACACCTCACTCGGTTGTCAGGCACGAGGCACTCTCGACAACAGACAAGGTGTTGTTGACAAAAAAAGGTAAACTCAGATATTGCACAGACAACAGTTGGAACTCGATCGACGGAGATAAAAACTTTTGGGTATAGAGCTACGCAGCTACGTATTTCTAGACAACTTGCAGCCGCAGCACGCAGCATACATCGGCACCATCGCCGCCGGATTCTTGCCGCTGCCGGGGGATGCGTCGCTGTGGATAGAAATCTCACCCGGTATCGAAATTAACCGAATTACCGATGTCGCCCTCAAATCTGCCTCCGTGCGCCCAGGAGTGCAGATAGTCGAACGCTTGTACGGACTTCTGGAAGTACACTCGGGCCAGCAGGGGGAAACTCGGGCCGCAGGCAAAGCAATTCTAGAATTCATCGGAGTCCGCAGAGAAGAAGGTATCAAACCGCGAGTGATTTCCAGTCAAATTATTCGCAACATTGACCCCCACCAAACACAATTAATCAACCGCACCCGCCGCGGACAGTTGCTGCTTGCGGGACAAACGCTTTACGTCTTAGAAGTAGAACCGGCGGCCTATGCAGCGCTGGCGGCTAATGAAGCAGAAAAAGGCGCATCAATTAACATCTTAGAGGTTCAGGCTGTAGGCAGTTTCGGACGGCTTTACCTCGGCGGCGCAGAACGAGATATTATAGCAGGTTCCCAGGCAGCAATTGCGGCGGTGGAAAACGTAACGGGTCGAGAACATCCAGCAATTTTGGGTCGCAAGGAATAGCCGTTAAAGGAGATGCAATTATGGCAAACACACAGCATTTAGCGCTGTTAAAAAAAGGTGCAGTTACTTGGATTGAATGGAGAAGTCTCAACCCAAATATAGAACCGGATCTCAGCGAAGCTAACCTCGCGGAAGCAAATCTCAGAGGTGCACATCTTTGGCGCTCGAACCTTTTTAAAACAGATTTGTTTAAGGCTAAATTAATTTCGGCAAACCTCGCCGAATCTAATTTTAGTTTAGCAAATCTTGCCGGAGCGCAACTGCTCGAAACTAATTTAATTAAAGCTAATTTAACTGGAACTAACCTCCGAGCGGCCGACCTCAGAGGAGCTGATTTGAGCAGTGCTAATTTAATTGGGGCTGACCTCACCGCTGCTAATCTCCAACAAACCGATTTCGGTGATGCGAATTTAATCGGTGCGGTGCTGTTTCGAGCTAATGCGATGGGGGCGAACCTCAATTTTGCTAATCTCAGTCAAGCAAATCTCACTCAAGCTGAATTGATTGAAGCACATTGCTATGCAGCTAATTTCTCTAAAGCTAACCTCGGGGAAGCTCACTTCACTGGAGCATATCTTTTACGGGCAAATCTCTGTTTTGCACAGTTGAGCGCGGCAGATTTCCGGTGGGCAAACCTTGGCAAAGCTGATTTGAGAGGGGCGAATTTGACCGGGGCAAATCTCAGGGGAGCGAACTTGGCGGGAGCTAATCTGGGCGAAGCTATTTTGAAAGGAACAATCATGCCTGACGGCAGCATTGTTTGATAAATATTGGATAGTATTTATTCCTGTAAAATAACCGCGATAGTTAAAAAAAAGCCAGTTGCGCGTTTACCGAAAGCATTGCCAAAACATGAGTTTTTGGGGCGGGTTCAGACTTTCTCTCTAATACAAATCCGAGATGAGAGTAAACCCGCCTCGGCTCAAAACTCGCAACTGTCGATCGATTAATTTCTGCCAGGGGGCGATACTTGATAAAGTCCTCTAACGGGCCCTGGATCAGTCGGTGAATCTTGCTGCTGTGTTGGAAGTGTAAACTGATCTTGGAGTCCGGCGGGAGTAGCGAAACAGCCGCTTGGTTGAGGTGCTAGCTGGCAAGCTGGAGGCAGTGCCATGACTGAGGCATCGAAGGGATTAACTGCATCTGGGACGCGGAGAATCGGGTCGCTGGAAACTTGCCGCTGCATTACTCGTCGGTAGAAGCCGTTGACGCGACTGGCATCCCTCTCGATTTCTTTTTCGGGAAAGGCAACGACGCCGCTGGGGGAACCGATGCCTAAATAGTCGCCCAAGTAACCTTGCAAGCTAACGTTGTGGTAAAAGTCTCCTGAAGCTTCAAAGAATTGTCGGTTGAAGTCGTCGGCAATCGGGTGAAATCGCTCTGTTTGTGCTTGAGCTGGTTTGACGGATGCCAGTGTGGCAGAGGCGACAGCGAGAATCAACGCGCCGCTCAGCCTTTTTAACTTTTGACTCATAATATTTCAGCCTCTAGATTAATTACGGTTCCAATATAAACTGATTATCGGCGGATTATTTGTGTTTTTTACACGGTGTAAGTTATGGATGCTGCTGATTTAAAGGTGTTGCGCGATCGACTTCTAGATTTGTTGTGCGATTTTGCCTATCGCGAAGGCGATTTTGTGCTGTCTTCGGGGCAGAAAAGTTCTTATTACATTAACTGCAAACCGGTGACGCTGCACGCTGAAGGTGCTTTGGCAACGGGACGTTTGCTGTTGTCGATGCTGTCGTCGGATGTGCAAGCTGTGGGCGGTTTGACTTTGGGTGCTGACCCGATTGTAACTGCTGTGAGTGTGGTTTCGGCTTTGGGCGATCGACCTATGCCAGCTTTAATTGTCCGAAAGGAGACGAAGGGACACGGGACAATGGCGTACATTGAGGGGCCACTGTTGCCAGAGGGGACGAATGTGGCGGTTTTGGAGGATGTGGTGACGACGGGTAAGTCGGCGATGCAGGCGGTGGAACGGTTGCGGGCGGCTGGTTATAAAGTCGATCGTATTTTGTCGCTGATTGACAGGGAGCAAGGTGGAGGGGAATTATATCGCGAGGCGGGATTGGATTTTCAAGCCGTTTTTACCATTCAGGATCTTAAGGAATGGCGATCGCGCATCGCTGAATCAGAAGAATAGCCCTAGCTTCTGCCTCCAAAAATAGGACAAAGGCGCAACTTTAGTCGCTACTTCTCAATAGTAGTGATTAAAGTCCCTGCTACAAATAGTAAGCAGAAGCTCAGATAAAACTCAAACTACATTCCATTAGACAAAACCACAGATGTCAACTCAAAATTACAGAAGAACAGTTGAATAACTCCGTGAGTCAGCTTCTATGTTTTGGCCTTCCGACTTATCTCAAAAGGAAGCTGAACTCAGTATCATACCAAAGCTAATTGAAACTCAAGAGCAGTTTATTGCTATTCTTAGCGTCACAGTTTCGGAGTTGAGTGGATTATTTCAAATAGTCGAAGCTTCAACACTTCCTGCAAATATGTTCCTCAAACATCTAATTGTACTTGCTGACTTTGGGGGAGAAATGATTAAAAGAGTGAATGGCAACTTTAATTCCCTGTTTCCACTAAATAGATTAGAATACCTTTGGAGTCTGCAAAATTACTCTTATCAATTTAATTCTCTACCTGTTCCAGGTCAACTAACAAATACAAAGCTAGGAATTGACGGTAAAAAGATACTCCAAAATCAATCTCTGTCTTTGGTGCATAAAGATTTAATAGTAATTCTTTTGTTCGGTGCTAATTCAATAAATGAAAAAACGGCTGAGGTTCTAGCCAAATGTGAAATTGGTAATTACTTAGGTCAACCAGATAAATTAAATAAGTTTATTAAACAACGATATATCTGGGTTAGCCGGATAACTTCAGGGTCACAATCCAATACTTTGGGTCAAATTGCTCAAAATTTTGTTAAACAATACTTGCAGGAAAATTTGGATGTTAGGGACATAAATATTATACCTAACGGTCATTTACCAGGTGTAAGACATACTGAGGAAAGCAGTAACGGACTGACGACATTTGATATTGTTGTATGTAAGGAAGAGAAATTTATTGCAATAGAAGTGAGTTTTCAAGTCACGACAAACAGCGTAATAGAGCGTAAGGCGGGACAAGGAAAATCTAGATTTGAGCAAATTGAAGGCGCAGGTTATAAAATGGCTTATGTCATTGATGGCGCTGGTAACTTTGAAAGGGAAAATGCTATCAGAAATTTGTGTACATATAGTCATTGCACAGTTGCTTTTTCCCATGACGAACTTAATGTACTTTGCGAGTTTTTGAGAGACTATTTTGGGCATAACAATGAGTAAAAACTTGGTATGCTTAATCAAGCTTGTTAACATCTACAATCACTAAAAATGGTATGAAAAAAATACGTTTTGTTGACTTATTCTCAGGAATAGGCGGTATGAGATTAGCCCTAGAAGCCACCGCTCATTCCTTAAATCTTGACACAGAATGCCTATTGAGCAGCGAAATCAATCCCGACGCTCAATTAGTGTACCAAAAAAACTTTAACGACACACCTTTAGGCGACATCCGACTAATTGACCAACTACCAGAACATGATATTTTACTAGCAGGATTCCCATGTCAGTCGTTCTCCGGTGCCGGCAAAAAAGCAGGTTTTGGCGATACACGAGGAACCCTGTTCTTTGAAATAATGAGGCTAATTGATACCGCTCAACCTCAAGCATTTATTTTCGAGAACGTGCGGGGACTTGTCAGCCACGACGGCGGCAGAACCCTCGAAACTATTAAACACGAAATTAAAAGCCGAGGTTACAGCTTCGATTATTTTTTGCTCAACAGCTCTAACTTTAGCTTACCTCAGAACCGTGTCCGAGTTTACCTAGTAGGAATTTTAAATGCTTCGCCCCAATTTGGCTTAATTTCCGACTTAGGCCCAAAAGATTCGCATTCCTCTAGTCATCAACAGCTATCGTTCT
Source organism: Microcoleus sp. MP8IB2.171 (assembly GCA_030248405.1). GTDB lineage: Bacteria > Cyanobacteriota > Cyanobacteriia > Cyanobacteriales > Microcoleaceae > Microcoleus. Next base: position 6,754 of record JARCMA010000443.1, on the reverse strand, counting down.
TTTCCCCGTTAAGTAAACCTGTCACAGTTGCAGATATTTTGGAAGACAATCCAGATCCAAAATATGATTGTTCGCCAGAATTTGTTAAGGCATTGAAACAAATAGTTAACAATGATTTCAGTCGCTTGCACGGTAGGCGGCTAATTGACTATCGCGGTGGCAATTCGATTCATTCTTGGGAACTGGGTTTGCGAGGCGAGTGCAGTTTAGACGAAATTGAATTAATGAATCTTTTTATATTGAAAAGGCGTAATAAAGAATTTGGAGCTGACCAAGATGGGAAGCTATTAACTAAAGAGCAAATAGCTACTTTTTTTGCTCATCCCAATCTTGATCAAATTCTGCATTCCTTGGTAACAAAAAAGTACCTACAACTGAACAACAATCAGTACAAACCTGTATCCGGTAACTTTTCCTTTGAAGTCTATAAATTTCTCGATCCGCATAAAATTTCTGTAACAATTGTTGCCAGTGATGCTAATAGATTAGGAGTTTACCATAATCACCGAGTTCGCAGAATCACTCCCCGTGAAGCCGCGCGTTTACAGGGTTTTCCAGATAATTTTAGTCTGCATTCCAATGATGATAAAGCCTATCATCAAATGGGAAATAGTGTCAGTATTAATGTGGTAAAGGCTGTGGCGAAAGAAGTTATCCAGAATCTCTTGTATTCTGCAAAACAAGCTTCTTTGCAAAATGCAGTTTAATCGACATCAAGCAGCGAATTTATGCTATCTCTATTCTCTTCTCTTTCTCTGCGCTCTCTGCGGCCTCTGCGGTTAAATCATTCCAAATTACTCCGGGTAAGTAAGGCGGGAAATGCCCGCCCTACCAATCAATCGGGTTAGCTTAGCGCTACAGGTTCCTTAGCAAGAAACTTCTCCAACTCAGTCAAAGCATCAGCATCAACTTTCGTCTGCATCGGACAGAACTTAGGCCCACACATCGAACAGAACTCCGCAGTTTTGTAGATATCCGCCGGCAAAGTTTCGTCGTGATATTCCTTTGCCCGTTCTGGATCTAATGACAGCTCAAATTGACGGTTCCAATCGAAATTGTAACGCGCTTTCGAGAGTTCATCATCGCGATCGCGCGCACCCGGACGGCCCCGCGCAATATCGGCAGCGTGAGCCGCAATTTTGTAAGCAATCAGCCCGTTTCTGACATCCTCAGCATTCGGCAATCCTAAGTGTTCCTTGGGTGTGACATAGCACAGCATAGCAGTACCGTACCAACCAGCCATCGCCGCCCCAATTGCTGAGGTAATGTGGTCGTATCCAGGCGCAATATCTGTCACCAACGGCCCCAAAACATAGAAGGGCGCTTCCGAACATTCCTCCATTTGTTTCTTGACATTAAACTCAATTTGATCCATCGGCACGTGGCCCGGGCCTTCCACCATTACCTGCACGTCATGTTCCCAAGCTTTGCGAGTTAATTGTCCCAAAGTTTTGAGTTCAGCTAATTGAGCCTCATCCGACGCATCGTGAGTGCAACCGGGGCGCAAAGAATCTCCCAAACTAAACGAAACATCGTATTTTTTGAATATTTCAATGATGTCGTTAAAGTGAGTGTAGAGAGGATTTTGTTTGTGGTGGTGCAGCATCCACCGCGCCAAAATGCCACCGCCGCGAGAGACAATCCCAGTCAGCCGATTTTTCACCAACGGCAAATGCTCGATCAGAATTCCGGCGTGAATTGTTTGGTAATCAACACCTTGTTGAGCGTGTTTGTCAATGATGTGAAGAAAGTCATTGGGGGTCAGACTTTCCATATTACCATGAACGCTTTCTAAAGCTTGGTAAATTGGTACAGTACCGATCGGCACCGGTGAAGCTTTGATAATCGTAGTGCGAATTTCATCCAAATTGCCACCGCCGGTGGACAAGTCCATCACGGTATCAGCGCCGTATTTCACTGCTAGTTTAAGCTTGTCAACTTCTTCTTCCATATTGGAAGAGTTGGGAGATGCACCGATATTAGCATTGACTTTGCATTTAGACGCAATGCCGATCGCCATTGGCTCCAAATTCGTGTGATTGATGTTAGCGGGAATAATCATCCGTCCCCGTGCTACTTCGGCGCGGATCAGTTCTGCTGGGAGATTTTCTCGCTTAGCAACAAAGTGCATTTCCTCAGTAATTACACCTTGACGGGCGTAGTGCATTTGAGATACATTACTGTGTCCCTGACGCTTAGCGATCCATTCGGTACGCATATTTAATTTCCTTGATAAACAGCTTCCCTCCGCTGGTATTACCCAGACTCAGGTTCTAAGGGTGTTTTCTCAGCCCGGATATTCGGGCACCCCTAGCTAAGCTGTTGATTGTATCACCGATTTCTGTGCGCGACGGCAGCAAGTAAGGAAATCTTAATATTGAGAGATAGATCAGGGAGCGATCGCCCTTTTGGGGCTTCTGATATTTCTGCTGTTTAAAAAGTGCATGAAGCGAAGCTATCCCGAAGGGAATCGCACCCCATTTAACAACCTAAAAACAATCACACCTCATCAGGATTAATCCCCATTTCGCGCAATTTTGCTGCTAGGCGATCGGCGCGTTGTTTTTCTTCCTCGGCGCGAAGGTGTTCTTCTTCAGCGCGAAGGTGTTCTCGTTCCGCGCGCAGGCGTTCTTCTCGGGCACGTTCCTCTCCAATTAACAGCAAATTCCCTTCACTATCCCACCAACGCAACCAAGGTAAATTCATCTCATCATATTCACCTTGCCAAATTCCCAACTCAACTCCAAGCTGAGGAATCGGATAGCGACCGCGCTCATTTACACTCATGCGCTGATAGCAATTGTCTTCTAAATGATACATTTCTACAGCGGCTTTTTTCACTTCATAAATGCCGTAGTAAGGCACGCGAATCGCCTGTTCGTAAACCCAAAATTTGCCCACCTTTTGTTCTTCGGCTTGACCTGATTCGGGCGGCGGCGTTCTATCTCGCTCTTCTGCACCGTTCCCCGACACAAATTCCAAAACAATCAGCGGTGCAACGTATTCTTTCCACAATACATAAGAACGTCGCACCTCACCATTTAATAGTGGGGGAACATTCGGCACATAAAACCAATCGGGCGCTTCGGCACCGCGTTCGAGAGGGTCAGTTAAACGCCAGTAAATCCCGCAATCTTGACCGATGCGGTAGCGTCCGTCTGGGTGAAGTTGTTGCAATATTGGTCGGAGTGAATCAGTGAGAATAATGCTTTGAGGAAGTTCTTGAAAGTTTTTCACAAAAGTACCGTCCGACTCGGGTAATTCAGTGTGATCTGGGAGATGGCTGACTTCCAATTCAAATGATTTGGCAATAGTCATAAAACTTGCGCTGATTTGAGGAATTAAACTTATTATAGTAGAAGGAAGCAGGAATAAGGAAGTTCGGCAACGGATTCGCTCCACGGATGTAACGGATGTAACAGATGTAACGGATTTCAGTCCGATGGAAGTCGGAAGAAGGAAGAAGGAAGAAGGAAGAAGGAAGAAGGAAGAAGCGAAATTTTGCGATTTGAATTCGCCCCCTAAATTAGTAAAATTTAATAATAGAAAAATTTTCTATTAACCCAATATAAAATCAACGCTCACTTCAAACTCTGGAAAAGCCAGCGGCGCAACTTGTTGACCGCGCCAAAACTTGAGCATTAAACTATAACCGTTCGGGCCTGGCTGACGGTAGACTTCCAAACAATTTTCAACTAAATCTACCAGCCAAACTTCCTGAATGAGCGATCGCGCGTAAATCGATACTTTCACATCTCCGTCATAATCAACCGTACTATCTGAAACCTCAACTAACAGCAAAACTTCAGACGGTATTGGATGGGCTGTGGCGTAGTAATCAGCGCGAGGTTGCAGCAATACAACATCCGGTTGAGGTTCAGTGCGCTCAGTCAACTGGATAGGATCTTGGACACCCAGAGTGGCCCGATCTTCTGGAATGAGGCTGAAGCGCCTGGTGAGACGCTTAACAGAACTTGCGTGACGAGTACCAATTGCAGCCATTTTAACAATCTCTCCTTCTATGAGTTCTACCCGATCGCCCTCCGAGAGAATACCAACCTCAGTCATCAAATGATATTCTTTTACTGTAAATAACCGTTTTTGAAGCTGAACAGACATATAACTATTCTCCTTGTTTGCAGATTACCTAAATTTACCATAAAAAAAATCGCCCCAAACGGAGCGGCAAAAAGAGGAAAAGTTTAGATGACAAACCGTAGACAAAAAGCATTTAAATGCGTGCTATCAAGTCGATTTAAATACTCGTTAATAACTGTAGGGATGGTTCATCGCCAACTATTAATACAGTTAAACTTGATTGTTATTGCAAAAGTTTATCTCGATATACAGGCAACATATTCTCATCCATTGCCAACTTAAAACTAGGGCTTGCCTCCCGATTACCTGACACTTATGAATTTTGAACAACCGGATTTTGACTGAATTTAAGTCTCTTGTTCACCCGATTCAATTTTGTCTGTATCGTGCTTTAATTCTGATACAATTGCGCCTCGATCGCGCCAAGCTTCCGCATTTTCGGGTTTGATGGCAATAGCTCGATCGTAAGCTGCCATTGCTTCCTCATAGCGCTTTAATTCTGACAAAGCGGTACCCAAGTGGTGCCAAACATCGTAAGAATCGGGCTTAATAGCAATCGCTTTCTCATAAGCTGTGATCGCTTCTTCATTGCGCTGCAATTTGGCCAAAGATTCGCCTTTACCAAACCAAGCTTCGTAACACTCCGAATTAAGGGTAATTGCTGATTCGTAAGAGGTAATTGCTGCTTCGTGCTGCGACAGTTTGTCGAAAGCTGCGCCTCGGTTGTGCCACACTTCAAAATCCTGCGGTTTAAGGGCGATTGCTTTGTCGTAGGATTCGATCGCATCTTGATATCGCTGCATTTTTCCGAACACAGCGGCTCTATTGTACCAAACTTCGTATTTATCGGGCCGGATGCCGATCGCCCGATCGTAAGAATCAATAGCATCACTGTAGCGGAGCAGTCTCCACAGCATATTGCCTCGATTGTACCAAGTTTCATATCTCTTGGGATTGAGTTCAAGAGCGCGATCGTAAGAATCGACTGCTGCTGCGTGCTGCTGTACTTTGGCCAGCATCGCACCTCGGTTGTGCCAAATTTCGCTGTCGGTTGCTTTGATAGCGAGGGCGCGATCGTAACTGGCGATCGCTTCTTCGTAATGCTGCAATTGACCCAACAAAGCCGCTATACTGTGCCAACAACCGTATTTTCGAGATTCGCTCAAACTTGCTCGCTCGTAACAGGCGATCGCCTCTTCGTACCTGTGCAATTTGCCTAGCAAATGCGCTTTATTATACCACACTTCGTAGTTATCTGGTTTAATCGATAGTGCTTGGTCGTAACAGGCGAGTGCTTCTTCCTGGCGCTGCAATCTTATTAACACATTTCCGCGCCAATACCAAGCCTCATCCAAATTATTATTCGCTAAAATAGCTTTTTCCAAGCAGCCTAATGCCTCATCATAATTGCCTTGAAAATAAAGCCCTTCGGCTTGCTTGATATAATCGTCAGCAATCAAATTTTCGTTGCTAGCAGATGCCGTTTGCGAATTTTGGGAATTGTTTAAGGGCGGTAGAGGTGCGACTTTGAGAGCTTCTTTGGCAACAACTGCGGGAACTTGGGAAATTTCTTGAACAATTTGAGATTTTTTCTCGTCAACTTCTCTCAGCAAAACTTGCAGGTGCAGGATAAATTGAGATTTGAGAGTCTCAATTTGCTCGACAGAAGATTTGGAAAGTTCAGTTTCTCTAGTTAAAAAATCAAGGGATTGTTTAGCTGCACCCATTTGCGCTTCTAATTCAGCCCTCAACTTTTGAGTCAGTTGGCTAGAATTTATGAGTTCTGATTCCAATACACCAATGCCCTGTAATCGTTTATTGGCATCAGCAACCAAGTGTTTAATTATCAGCCGTCGCATCATCCAAAAAAATGCAATTGTCACCGGTGGAAATACGGTACCAAGAATTAGCAAAATATTGAGCAGAGTTATGGTACTATTAAAACCATATCCAGATTCAGCACTGCCACTAGACGGGGAGATAAAAGCGAAAACCTCGCGAACTTGAGGATTGCTTTCAACCCCCGTTTCGATTAATTTAGCCAGCCAGGTTTCTTGTAAAGATTTTGTTAGTTCATCGCCGGATGCAGCAGGACTATTCGCCTTGGTTTTTGCAGTAGCAGATACATCGGGTTGAGCGGCCGCTACCAGCAAACCTGTCGGCGATTTTACAGCAATTCGCGGGGAAAATTGTTCGTAGGCGATCGTCTCAGGCTCGCTAATTGACTCAGCCCGACGCGATTCAGTATTATTTACCGCATCAACAAAGTTGCTAGCCTGCGGTGTCTCAGGAGAAATAGGATGTGCAGCAGGATTGGCGCTAGTATTAGCAGTTAAATTGTGGGATGCGAGGGCAGCCAGAGTCAGGAGAGCTACATTTGAGACGCGCATAAACGTCAACTCATTTAGGAGAAATTAGTGCTTGGTTGTCAGCGATCGGGCGATCGACCTCATACTCTCAGCATTTAGAATAGCTGACATGAGGAATGCTGTCTTACTATCTCCAAAATACGGGCGCAGTCTGACTTTTCAGGAAAACTGCCAGTAATTCTGGCTGTTTCAGTTGACAGTTGACAGTTGACAGTTGACAGTTGACAGTTGACAGTTGACAGTTGACAGTTGACAGTTGACAGTTGACAGTTGACAGTTGACAGTTG
>JARCMA010000442.1 GCA_030248405.1 Microcoleus sp. MP8IB2.171 | reverse complement strand
TTAAATCCAAAAAAGTTAAACACAGAGGTACTGGAATAAAAATGAATCCTCCTGTTTTTATTATCTTAAAGCCTCCCAAGCCTTAAGTAAACCGTATTGACCTAAAAACAGTCCTGACTATTGTATTAAAAATGTAAAATGTGTGGATTGATTTCCTCTCCCCGGAATAGCCATCGCCCCCCTGTCACTTCCCCCATCCCACCAAAAGCGATCGCCCTCGACCCATGCTCCAATAAGCTCAACAAATCAGCTAAATTTGTTGTCCAGTGAATGCAGCCAAAGGCTAAACTAATCTAAGTTTTACCATAAAATTTTCTCCCCGTTCATGAACATCGCTTATTTAGTCAACCAATATCCCAAAGTCAGCCACAGCTTTGTCCGCAGAGAAGTGCTAGCCGTTGAAAATTGCGGCATGAAAGTCGCACGTTATTCGATCCGATCCTGCGAGTCAGAACTCGTTGATGAGGCCGACAAACTAGAGCAAGAATTGACTAAAGTAATCTTAGGAGTTGGTGTACAGGGGTTAGCGTGGGGTTTGCTTCGCGTTGCCGCAACTAGGCCCATTCGATTCATCGAAGCTGTGCAGTTAATGTTCAAAGTTGGCTGGCACTCGGAACGGGGGATTTTGCTGCATCTAGCTTATTTAGCAGAAGCTTGCATTCTTTTAAATTGGTTTGCAGAATCGAGTACAGCACACGTTCACGCTCACTTCGGGACAAATTCGACAACAGTCGCAATGCTGTGCCGCGTGCTTGGCGGCCCGACTTACAGTTTCACCGTTCACGGCCCTGAAGAATTTGATAAAGCGACACTTCTTTCGTTAGACGAAAAAATTAAACGATCGACCTTTGTAGCAGCAGTTAGTTCCTTCGGTAAAAGTCAGCTTTTTCGGTGGTGCGATCGCACTTTTTGGTCAAAAATTCACGTCATACACTGCGGCGTAGATGCTGCATTTTTAGCTGCACCCTACGTCCCCATACCCGCAGCACCCCGCTTAGCTTGCATTGGCCGGCTCAGCGAACAAAAAGGTCATTTGTTATTGCTAGAAGCTGCAAACTTGCTAGCAGTTGAAGGCTTGCAGTTTAAGTTGGTACTCGTAGGAGACGGGCCGCTGCGATCGGATATTGAAAAGCAGATTCTGCAACTCGGCCTGCAAAACCATATAGAAATTACCGGCTGGGCCAGTGGCGATCGAGTTCAGCAAGAGATTTTAGCTTCCCGCGCAATGGTATTGCCGAGTTTTGCTGAAGGTTTGCCCGTCGTAATTATGGAAGCCCTCGCTCTCAATCGCCCCGTAATTAGCACTTATGTTGCTGGCATCCCGGAACTCGTAGAACCCGGTGTTTGCGGTTGGTTAGTTCCTCCCGGTTCCCCAGAAGCATTAGCCGTAGCAATGCGCGCGGTATTGGAAGCACCTTTAGAAAAACTAGAACAAATGGGGAAAACAGGAGCAGAAAGGGTTGCTCAACAACATAATGTTGATTTAGAGGCAAAAAAATTAGTGGCGCTGTTTCAAGGATCTATTGAACAATCATCATAAGATAAGAAGACCGGGCGGTTAAAACCGCCATCTTCTCTTTAGTCCGCGGAGGCGGACTTTGTTTGTGTAGACGCGGTTTAAACCGCCGTCTTATCTTTTTAAGGAATAGGAACTGATCGCAATAACTTGTCAACAATCGTCTTCGCCCTCCTTCCTCCCGCCGGAATCAACCGATGAGAAAGTACGTGCGGTGCTAATTCCTTCACATCATCCGGGGTAACATAATCCCGCCCGGAAATAAACGCCAAAGCCTGAGATGCCCGGTGCAAAGCCACCGCACCACGGGGACTCACGCCCAGAGTAATCTCTTCATCCTCGCGGGTCGATCGCACCAAATCTACAATATACTGTTTCAAAGAGCCTTCCACCTTCACAGCAGCGCACAAACGGCGCAATTCCTGCACTTCTTCCAAAGAAATACAAGGCTGCAAATCTTCAACCGCAAAACTATCAGAAAGCCGTTCCAACATTTGCAACTCTTCCAAGGCAGCGGGATAGCCCAAAGTCAAAGACAAAGTAAACCGATCCATTTGCGCTTCCGGTAGCGGAAAAGTGCCTTGATATTCGATCGGGTTCTGAGTCGCAATCACAAAAAACGGCGTCGGAACAGTCCGAGAAATTCCGTCTACTGTCACCTGCTTTTCTTCCATCACTTCCAGCAAAGCTGACTGAGTTCGCGGCGTCGCTCGATTGATTTCATCGGCAAGCAAAACATTAGCAAAAACTGGCCCGGGCAAAAACTCAAACTCTCCGCTGCGCGGATTCCAAATATTAGTACCCGTGATATCCGTCGGTAACAAATCAGGAGTGCACTGAATCCGTTGAAACTTCCCATCGATCGATCGCGCCAAAGACTTCGCCAGCAGCGTTTTTCCCACACCCGGCACGTCTTCCAGCAGCGCGTGTCCGCCCGAAAGCACGGCTACTAATACCAAGCGAATAGCATCGGCTTTACCAACAATAGTCTTGCCTAGATTTTGTTTTAGCCGTTCAATATGTTGTCTCATATCCCTGATTTCTAATTGTTAATTGCTAATTGTGGAAAAGATATCAAGATTGTCAAAATCTTGAGTCTTTGCCTTGCGGACTTCGGATTTGTACAACTAGAATTTAGTCTGACTCATCTTGCACCATTTTTAAAACCGATCGCCCGTTCTAGATCACATAATTATTAGACTTTAGCAGTTAAGAGGCTTCTAGCAATATCGCAATCTGCCTGAATTTGAGTTTTGAGAGCATCCAGAGAAGCGAATTTTTGTTCGGGTCGCAAAAACTCTACTAAACTCGCGATCAAGGTTTGACCGTACAAATCCCCAGACCAATCTAACAGGTGAACTTCCACAGTGGGTTGTAGGCCGTCTACTGTCGGGCGGCAGCCAACATTCATCACCCCATTGACAAAAGATAAATTTGATGCTGCGCCGGGAATTAGAGATTTGGGATTTTCCCGCTGATAGCAAGAACTTTCCTCTTTCATCTTTTCCCATCCATGCTTCAGCGAGACTCGCACCGCATACACGCCAAAACGTGGCAAAAATTTTTCCGGCGGCAGTTCGATATTGGCAGTAGGAAATCCGATCGTCCTCCCCAGCCTCTGTCCGCCAACCACAGTCCCGACTAAACTGTAAGGTCGCCCCAGCAACTGATTCGCTCTTGTGAGGTCGCCGGAGGCTAGACCTTCGCGGATTGCAGAACTGCTGATCCGATCGCCCTCACCGCAATTGTGCAGGGGTGCAAGAGCAACATCAATACCGTAACCCGACGCGATCGACTGCAAATCCACAGCCGTCCCAACGCGTCCCCGTCCAAACCGAAAATCAACCCCCACACTAATTCGACTCGCTTGCAGTTGTCGCACCAAAATTTCCTCGACAAACTCACAAGCAGTCAAGGCCGCCAATTCTCGATCGAACGGCAGCAGCACAAGTTGCTCGACGCCCATTGCTGCGAGCAATTCTACCTTTTCTGCCAGAGGTGTTAGCAGCTTTTTCGGTTGACCCGTAAAGAATTCTTGCGGGTGCGGATCGAATGTCACCACAGTGCTGTAAAGTCGATCGACCCCCTCAGAATCGCGACCAGAGAGGCTGTTGCCCTCTGCCCTGGGGCCGCCTATCAAACCCTCGAAATTATGGCTGCTGCCGGCTCGATCGGGCGGTGCTGCTGAGTCATTTTCGCAGGTCGCCGGATGTTCCCTTTGCAAATTTTGATCTGTGCCAACGTTTGAGCGCGTGTTTTGCCCCGACGCAAAAACCGTCGCAGAATTTGATCCAGGCGATCGATTTAAAATTGGCTGCACGACTTGTCGATGCCCTAGGTGCAAACCATCAAAGTTTCCCAAGGCAACAGAAGTTGGAGTCAGAGCAGCGGTACAAGAAGAAGTTACCCACACGCTTAAAATTTTGACATACTTAGCCAGATTGCGATCGCCAGTCGATGTTAGATTTTAGATTTTAGATTTTAGAATTGACTCCACAGATAAATCTGGAAGCTTGAACTTTGGTCTAAACTTTTTGGTTTTCCACGACAGCAGTCGGGGGCTTGTATCCATCTTTGAGGTCAGCCCTAACTTAAATTTGAGATTTCCGAGCTCAAGATTTCAGAACCATCAGACAGGCACTTGAGGCGCTTGCACCGACGCTTCAGACAAATCGTTATCAGGAGGCAGCAATTGTAACGACAAACCTTCCCGCGCCATCAAACTATTCGGGAACCTTTGAGCCACTTGTTCTCCCACCCTGTCTAAAAACTCATCATTGTGCAGCGGGTCGTGGTGAAAAATCACCAACTTTTTGACATTAGCAGCCTTTGCCACCTTCACCGCTTCCTGCCAAGTCGAATGTCCCCAGCCGACCTTGCTGCTCTTCTCGGCATAATACTCCTCATCGGTATAAGTAGCGTCGTAGATCAGCACCTCAGCATCCTGAGCCAAATACAGCACATTTTCGTCTAAACGATCGGGAAAATGTTCGGTATCAGTCACGTAAGCAGCCGAATACCCCCGCCAGTTGACGCGGTAGCCTATAGCTTCCCCGGGATGGTTCAACAAAGCAGTTTCCACCTTAATCTCTCCGAGTTCCAGCGGTTTTCCCACTTCTATATCGTTAAATTTCAGGTCTGCCCCCATAATTTGCAGGGGCACCGGAAAATTGGGGTGCAACATCTGGTCGTGGAGGCGCTGCTGGATAGTAGCCTTATTAGGAGCAATAGCCCCATAGATGTGAAAACAGTTCCCAGGAATAAAAGCTGGGACAAAAAATGGGAATCCTTGAATGTGATCCCAGTGAGAGTGAGTAAAAAACATATGAGCTTTTACGGGCATCTGGGACAGGAGAGTTTGTCCCAAAACCCGCAATCCAGTACCGCCATCGAAAATTAGGCGACTGTCACCCACTCGCATTTCTACACAGGGCGTGTTGCCCCCGTAACGTACTGTTTCTGCCCCGGGAGACGCTATGCTACCTCTAACGCCCCAGAAGTGAACCGTGAATTGGTTTTGCATACTAGACATGGGTTTTCTTGCAAGATTGTTCCGGCGAGTTATCGGTAAGGTGTTTACATATTACTAAGGGCTTGTGCGATCAAACCCAAGTTCTTTGACGGTCGAGTTCCCCACTTGTTGGAAGTGCCAAGAGTCTCGCTCATCGCGAGAATGCAAAACTGTTGGGCTTGACAACTGAGTAATAAATTACAAGGTAGACTAATCAAGTCTCGATCGTAACTATTCTTTTCTTTTCTTCACTAGCCTAACCTCCGCAGACACACTTTGGGGCTGCAGTTCTGTATGAGTTTGATCAAAAGCCGCTGTTTTTCCAGCCTCCGCACTTGCCGAACATGATCGCGCGGTCGGTTGCTTGCCTTGCTGCTTTACGGGTTGGAACCTGGATGATGACCTTCCTGCTATCTAGTCCGGTCGATCGACCATAATATGCAGGTGTCGGGGCTGTTTTGCGCCGATATCTGGCTGATATTGCCGATCGGGCGTGAACGCGCCTCTACAAGAATGACGGTTAGTTTACCAGACTTGAGATGCTCCCGCCATTTAACCCCTGCCCATGAGCATCCGGGACTCCTTTTTACCAGAACCCGGTTTAATTAACTCAACTCCCATTAATTCAAAAATCTTAGCAGTTTAAGAAGGCTTCTGCTATTAATTATCAACCAATACTGTCTGGATTCTGGGCCGGCCCAGAGGCTGCGGTTCGTCCCGCTTAGCGGTCAAGCTGAACCCAGCCTCATCTGACACCGGGGTAGCAGCGAGAGCCCGGGCCTGGAGGCAAAAGGCTAAATTTTCGTCGTGCATTTCTTGGCGGACGAATTGAATCACTCAAAATTCCCCTATTTTCGGAAATTAAAAAATTTCGATGTTTTGCCATCATGCCAACTCCGATCGACTTTCTGTCTCAAGAGTGATGCAAAAATATTCGCTGTTAACCTGTCGTGCTTTTCTTAAATATCTTCAATAGCTCTATAGCAATCCTTGCAGGAGTCGTAAATCTTTTACCCACCCCAACCCTCCCCGCGAGTTCGGGGAGGGAGTAAGAAATTCACAAATGATGCGAGGATTGCTATATTTTTGGTAATGATTTCTCGGAATTCGGCGCAGTTGCGGTACTCGTCACGAGTTTGAATTTAGGGTATCATAGAGTCTTAGACTCTTGTTGGCCGAGAATGTGACAACTCCACCCACTGAACGGAATACCGTCGAGCGTGTGGGCTTCTTAAGAAATTAAGGAGCGTGTCAATAGCCTCAGTAATTCGTTAAGCCAGGATTACTACGTTACTCCAGAATATATAGGCACTTTGGGATATAGGTTTGGCAGCCGCGTTCTAGTCCCAAACACTGCGGTTAATCATTAAACATTTCTACGGTCAGCGTCCAAGTGTGATTAGCATCAAACCTGGAGCAACATTGGCAAAGAACACCACTCCGAAAGGAGTTGAACTCAAATTAGTTCAAAAAAGAATTCCCTCATTATATTTACTTATAGTGGGGGATTCTTTTGAAAACAAGCTAGGATCGCTCTGCATCGACAAAAAGACAACTTATTGTGCTTTGATGTCGTCATCCACACGCTCACGGCTCAACGCTTACGGCGTGGGAGGTTGTAAGCGTGTGGAATCCTCAACTTCAGCAAGCATGAACATCCCACACTAACCTTCGATCGGCCTTCGTGTGGGGATTCCCGTCTGTCGAGCTAAAAAAGCCTGGATAACTTTAAGTTATTTTTCAAAAAAGTCAGTATGAATCAAGTTAAAAAAACTACAACCAAGCTGAATAGATCGCCTGTGAAAATGTCCGATCGCACTTTGCAACTCGGTAATCTCCCCTTGAGCGAATTGTCTTTAGAAATAACTGATGGCCAAGCTTTGAGGGAATTTAGTTCGGACGATCGCCCGCCGGGAACCCCAACAGCCACAGGCCGGACTGCCGAAACAATGCGCCGGAGGGCAGATGGTAAGACCTCCTGGGCCCGATCGCCTGTGGTTTCTACTGCGTTTCTCAAGTGGCTGCTAGAGAGTTTGACTCGATCGAAAGGTTGGCTGGCAGTTGTCACCCTGGCAGCAGTTTGGGGGTGGTGGAACAGTGAGTTACTGTTTTCCACAGGCTTGGGGATAGCAGCGATGATGCTGGTTTACCGAGGGCAGTCGTGGGACTGGCAATTGCTGCGATCGAAAAGCGAGCAATTTTGGGAGGGCCCGAACCGCCGGTTCGTTTTAGCCGTGGGTACGGGCGGGATTGCTACCTTGGGCGCTTACATGAGTTTGGGGATTTGGGCTGACTCCGAGAGCCACTGGATGGCTTTGAACCTGATTTTGCAGAATTTGGGCATGATCGCGATTGCAGGGCTGTTGCTGCGGCAAGGGTTGAGTCTGGGAGCCGCAAAAGATGAAGTGGCGCTCGATCGCATCTTGGCGGATTTGACTGATGCTGACCCCGTGAAGCGTTTGATTGCAGTGCGGCAAATGACCGATTTGGTGAATCAGGGTGGGTTTGGCCCTGTGAGCTCTGTCAAAAGTTCGTTAGCGAAGCCCGCCCCTACGGGGGCTACGCCAACGAAGAGGATCGCCCGTTCCCACGCTGCCGAGTGCTTTCGCCTGATGCTGAGTCGGGAACCAGAAGCTTTAGTCCGCAATGCCCTTCTCGAAGGTTTGCAGACTTGGGATGCTACTTATGGCATGGCTTTAAAATCCAAACATCAAGTCATCGACTATTAGCTGACCGTCAAAAGCGTAAAAAGTAATTTTATGAATATTCCGAGCTTTTACGCGCAGGGGAGCCCTAGAGGCGATCGGAGAATTAGACCCGACCAGATTGGGCGCCGGCATTTCATCCTGAACAATTGGGTTGCCGTCAATGTCACAAGCAGATAAAACAGTTCGCCGCGAACTGGTGACAAGTCCTGACACCCAGCGAACTGGATACTTAAAAGTTACTTCTATCAGTCCGCTTTTGGGGGCCCCCATTAACACTGTTGCCCCAGAACCCGTGAAAAAGGCTGGGTTTGAAGGTTGAATGGCGACGGCATTGCTAAAAGTCACCCCCCAATGTGCAAACTGGTGTTCTACTACTTCAAAGCATTTCAAGTCTTCTAAAGCTACGCGGACGATCGCAGGTACGCTGGCGCGCGATCGGACCTCTGACCCTGCGCCTGAGCGTTCTGGAATGGCAACAAAAGACTTTTTGCCGTTTAAATCCATGCTTCGACAGGCTGTATCAAATTCTGCAAACCCGTCAGATTGAAGACTTTTCGCATCAACCATAAAACCCTCGCGATCCCGTTTCCTGAGCAGTTGCATTTTAGTAGACCTCCCTGAGATTAGTTGTTTCTTGTGTTTGGGAATTGATAACGGCGGCGCCCGTGATTGCCAAACCTGCAATTAGGAATCGAAACCCCATTGCCCGCCCTCCAACAAAGACTTTCGACCTCAAAAGCCACTGCTCCGCAAAATATCGTGATTAATGATTCGTGATTGGCGAGCGTCGGCCAACCTGCCGCCTGCCTGAAAGCGAGTTCTAATACTCCTGCTTTCCGAGCGCCTGCTATCCGGGTTGGCGAACAGACTCTATTTTGGTGAGGGGTCTTACCCATCATTTTGCTATTATCTCCGATCGGCGGTAGTTTGCAAGGGTAAGGATAACTACACAGCCGAATTGCCCAAATCGCAAAACTTACTTGCTGTCTGTAGTTTCACGCTTCACCTGTACTAAAATAGATTTAAATCATTACTCAATCTTTACAAAAACGCCACCAGATTTGCAGGTTTTTTAAACAAAGACGGGGCGGCGCAAAAGAATCTAAAATATAACAGCGATTGAGGTTAGTTTATGCTTGTACCCCTCGGCTTCGGTCAGCGATCAATAGTTACTTCTCTCGGCAGAATGGTTTACTACACTGCTGAAAAAATGCCTTGGATGGGGTTGCCGACCTCAACTTCGGAAAATCAACCAAACTTAGTATTTTTTCACGGTTTTGGTGGCGGGTCGAGTGCCTACGAATGGTCGAAAGTTTATCCGGCTTTTGCGGCAGAATATCGAATTTTAGCACCGGATTTAATCGGTTGGGGGCGATCGGAACATCCGGCAAGAAATTATCAGGTTGAAGATTATATCACAACTTTGATCGAATTTCTAGAAAAAACTTGTGGCAGTCCGACAGAGGTGATTGCTTCTTCCCTAACAGGGGCGATCGCGATTCGAGCTGCGATCGCACGGCCGGATCTCTTCAAATCCCTAATTTTGACCATACCCAGCGGTTTGTCCGACTTCGGACAAGATTACGGCAGCAGTTTCTTCGCTAAGCTAGTCAACACGCCGATTTTAGACCGCTTGCTCTACAGTACCGGAATCGCCACAGACGGTGGCATCCGTAGCTTCCTAGAACAACGCCAATTTGCCGATTCGCGTCGCGTTTACCAAGAAATTGTTGATGCTTACCTCGCATCTGCTTTGGAACCAAATGCAGAATATGCCGCCCTGTCTTTTGTGCGGGGAGATTTGTGCTTTGATTTGTCGCTGTACATCACTCAGCTAACCACGCCGACAGCGATTATTTGGGGAGAAAAATCGCAGTTTACCGGGCCCGATATCGGCCAGCGGTTGGCCAACCTCAACCCCGAAGCAATCAAAGTTTTTCAACCTCTGGAAAACGTAGGTTTGACTCCGCAGTTGGAAATTCCCGCTGTGACTATTGGTTTAATTCGACAATATTTAAGGTTGCTTTCGGAAGGGTAAAGAAGTTCGGCAGCGGATTCTGTAGCGGATGTAACGGATGCAGGTTCGGCAACGGATTTTTTAACGAATTTAACGGATTGATCTTGAAGTCAGAAGTCAAAAGTCAGAGGGAAGAAGGAAGATTAATTCCCAATTCCCGATTACCGATTACCAATGCTCAATTACCAATCACAACTATCAACTGACAACTGTCAACTGACAACTGACAACTGACTAATGACTATTCTTTGACTCGCACGTCGATGACGCTGGCGTTGAAAATGTACCTTTTGCCTTCAAGCTCTAGCGTAGTGCCAATTTTGACTTTCGTATTACCTAAAACCGGGCCATTTTCAGTAAGTTGACCTTTTCCCTCTAAGGTAAACATCATATTTTTGCTGAAGGCTTCTTCTTCTCTGGGATCGGGGAGAGCTTTCACAGTGCCGTTGGGCTGAGGAACTGCTAGGGTTCTGGTGAGAGTTTTGACAGATTTGATGGTAATCTGACCGGAGGGTTGATTGCGGATCACCACATTGATTTTATCACCTGGTTTGAACAAATCTTGAACATTTGTTCCTTTGAGACCGATCGCAATTGCATCAATTTCTACAGGTTTGACACTGGTGCCGACTTGGGCGACGGAACCGCCAGAAGTGCCGGGAAAGAAGAAGATTCCGACTGCAACTAGCAGTACGATTAGAGCAGCAGCTACGTCTAGGATGCTGAGTTTGCCGAACAGCCGGCCTTGAGAATCCAAAATTTTCATAAATCGCCTATTATACTGATAGCGACAGGAGTATGTTTACAAGCTCAGGACTTACGCAGACATCGATGAAAAACAGATGCGGCTATTGCTGAGCTACCGCTGGCAATGACATACTTTATTGATGCGTAAGTCCTGAAGCTAAAAGATATTACCACAACGATCGCCCAAAATCCGCATGACTGGGGCACTTAACCCAGAAGGCAGTTGACGGCGGTTGGTTTGCCGACAGGCGGCTCGCCCAGAAGCTGGTGGCGCCGTTAAAAATTGACAAAAAGCTAGAATAGCAACTAAGCAGCCTCAAATTACGTCTGCCTATTTAGTGACTTTTCGAGTTTTTCCTACAATTTTATCTAACTTCTGGCACCTATCACTCATGTTAAAAAGTTTTTGGTTGACTTGCCGGCGTACTTGTGGCCGGGGGATTTATCTGTTTCTGTCCCTGATTGTGGCTGCAGGTATCTGGGTGGTTTCCCCGGAACCGACTCAAGCATTTTCGTTGCCTGAACTGATTTTTCGAGGCATTCAAGTTATTCAATTGTCGAATATGTCCGATCGCCAAGAGGTGACTATTGGCCGACAAATTAATCAGCAGTTAACAAACGGCGAGTTTAAGATTGACCGCGATCGCGACACTACATTATATATCAACCGCATCGGTCAACGACTCGCTCAAGAAAGCACTCGCCCAAATATTCCTTATACTTTTCAAGTGATTGACGACGACACGATTAATGCTTTTGCAACTATGGGCGGTTTTGTTTATGTGAATAAAGGCTTGATGGCAGCGGCGGACAATGAGGCAGAATTGGCCAGTGTGATCGCCCACGAAATCGCTCACATTAATGCTCGCCACGCGATTCAACAAATGCGTCAAATGGCCATAGCTTCAGGTGTAGCTTCGGCAACTGGGCTCGATCGATCTCAGGCGGTTCAGATTGGAGTGGAATTGGCTTTGCGGCGCCCCCACAGTCGCCAAGCTGAGTATGAAGCCGATCAGTTGGGATTGCAAACTATGGGGCGAGCAGGCTACGCTCAATCTGGGATGGTTGATTTTATGAAAAAGTTGCTCAACAAGCCTTCTCCTCCTAGCATTTTGAGCACTCACCCGGCAACTGGCGATCGTATTGCGGCTATTTCACAGGCTATAGATCCGGATCTTGCTAGCGGTGAAGGTTTGAATAATGAGGATTACAGGCTAGAAATCCGCAGACTTTTAGGTTCGTAGCAAACGTAAATCAGTCCGGCACTCTCTTGTCTTATCTTCTCTTTTCTTGTCTTCTCTTCTCTTCTCTTTTCTTTTCTTACTTCGCGATCTTCGCGTCTTCGCGGTTCGTTAAAAAACAAATCCAGTTACTAGGGTAAGTCAGGAGCAAGTTAATTTCGATTTAAGAGATCGGACTTAAACTGACGCACCCTACAACTAAAACTTGATTTAACACTGCTGTTGAACAACAGAATCGATCGCAGGTTCCGGGGGTGCAATCTGCCGCGGCTTCAATTGTCTGACAACTTCGTCAAACGGCAAAATTCGGACTTGATTGTTAAATACATTTACTTGATAAACTCTGCGGTAGCTTAGGTCAAATCCTGTCAGCCAGCCGCTTTTGGGATGATAAGCACCCGTGTCAATATCCAACCACCCTTCGCCCCTGACTAATTCACCCGGTCTGACCCCATGAAAGGTAAAGGTGATCGTGTGACCGGTGATAATTAATTTATTGGGAAAATAGGGTTTCGACATGGTGTGAAATTCCCTGCGAATCCAGCACAGTTGTTCGATCGACTGTTCATTGATCGACAGATGGGGGTCAACGCCGGCGTGAACCAGCCAGATGTCCCCTAAGTCCCGGTACGTGGGGAGTGATCGCAGCCACTCTAAGTGTTTGTACGGCATCATCCCTGTATCTCTGTAGCTCGCTACTGTCGCATCGCCGCCACTGTAGAGCCAAGATTGCCACGCTCGCATATCCATCGGCGTCCCCGACAAAGCCTCCAGCATCAGTTGTTCGTGGTTGCCCAACAGAGTTTGGTAGGGGCTTTGCTGCACAAAATCTAATACCTGAGCGCTTTTGGGGCCACGATCGATTAAGTCTCCTAAAAAATAGACGCGATCGTTCGAGCTGGGGGCAAGTGCCTCTAGCAGGGTCATTAAGCCGTCGTAATGCCCGTGTACGTCCCCGATAACAATGCGCCGGTGCTCCATTGTGTTTATCCGCTTCCCTGACTCAAAACCCCAATCTCTAGCTTATAGCATCTGATTTTGCTGCTATTTGCCTCCCCTCTTTTACGGTGGAGGGGTGTCACCCATTATACTGCTTTGTATAAATGTCGTGTAAAGCTCGCCAGTCTCTGTTTGCGTAGCTACTGATAGAAACACAGGCAAGCTGTTAATTGTGGTTCTGCAACTGCTGTTACTGAGTCAAAGCTGTAGGGTGCATCAGCGATTAGCCGACCGATTAAGTCGAAAATAATCCTAGCTGACATACCCTAAAATACGATCGAGCCTTAACGATTGTCACTGAGTCAAAGCTTTGAGGAATGTCTGGAGTTCTGCCAAAAAACCTTTCTTTTTTAAGGGTTTTGCAGGTGTGGTGGAGTCAGGATTGGCGCTTGGGAAAGAAGCGGCTAAAATCCGCTCTAAATCGTCTCCGACAGGTTTTTGGGCGGTTTCAGAAATTAGTTCGTATTCGTCGTTTGTTTCCAGCCACACTTGCCAGGATTGGGGGTAGCAGCGGAATAAAGCCGCACTGTCTAGGGGTCTGATATAGTAGCAGGATTCAATTTTGCTGAGGAATCGATCGCGCAATTGGCGGCCCGCATAGCCTATACCTATGGTGGCAACATCTTCCAGGCGCGGGTTGAGTAGAATTACTGGGCGACCGGCCGCAGCTATGTAAATTTTTTCGACTTGGGCCACTTCTACGGCGGCTGGATTGATCAGGAGGAAAAGTTGATCTTCCGGTGCTATTTTATCTTCAACAGGGGTGCGACTGCTACCCAAATCAGTGACTTTAAACGGTGTTTCTCCCCAGTCGCGGCGCGCGAGGGCTGCCGCACCAGTGTCGGGAAAAAAGACTTTTACTCCGGGGTAGATTTCCTCAAATTCTGGGAGAAATTGTAGGGCGATAGACTGTGCTTGCAGGGCGATTTCTGGAAATACTAATTCGACTTGCAGTAGAGTTTTGCCGTCCGAGAGGGCAGCGGCGGTGGCAATGCGGGATTGGGCGATCGCCTCGTTGAGATCCTTGGGCAGTTCTGTCATTAATCTAATTGTTTTTACTCGACTTCTCTCAATCTAATTGTACCTGAGATATTGCACCATTCTCAATTACCTATTTAGGAACGGGCTCTCCGGCCCGTTCCACAAGAAAATTCACTCTTTGTGGAACAGGCATCTTGCCTGTTCTTGAGCATGGTGCAAGATGTAAGTTTTACCGCATTAAGCAACAAAAGCTAACACTGACACAGGCGAGCCGGAACCTCCCAAAAGGCGCAAGATTCCGATAACTAAAGTGATGTCAGCCGCAGGTAACAAGTCGAGATTGGCAAGATTTTCCAGCACTATTCGCTGCGTTTTCAATACCAATTTATTAACCACAAAACTTTCATCTTGCCCGGTATCGACTCCGTGGGTGTCGGTTCCAATTCCTGCGATAGAGCGTTGTTCTAGCAAAAATTGAGTTGCTGCTTTGCCAAATCCGGGAAAGTGGCAAATTCCGCGATCGTCTCGGTTAAAAAATGCGCGCTCGTCATCCCATTTTTCTTGCCAGCCAGTATACAATAAAACTAGATTTCCCGGTTCTATAAGTTTGTGCTGCCGTTCCCAAGTCAATATATCATCAATTGTTAAAGTGTAGTCGGGATTGGCAAGACTTTGCTCTCGGAGGTCGATCGTAATTGCGGGGGAAACTAGCGACTGCGGGGAATAACTATCAATGCTGGCGCCTGCTGCATAAAAGCTGTTGGGTGCGTTGATGTGAGTGCCGCTGTGTTCGCCCATTGAGAATTTTCGCAGGAAATACCCGTCTGTTTCTATTTGAGAGACTGTGGCAATTTCTGTGGGTGGATCTCCGGGCCAGATGGGAATGTTGGGATGAATTGGATGGGTTAAGTCTATAATTTGGCTGTAGGCGATCGTTTTGAGATTATTTGAGTTGAATTGGTTTGTCATCGTTTGCGATTGTTTTTGAAGTATTTAACCGCAGAGGGCACAGAGGGCGCAGAGTCCGAGAAGAGAGGAATGGATGATTCGGATACGAATGGATTTGATATCACTAGATAAACTAGATTTATTATTTATTAAACATAGTTAATTTTTTGACTTTCTGTGCTCTCCATCTAAAATTCGCTTAGTCGATCGAGCGTTGCTTCCATCACATCCTTTGTTTGCCCGGAAACAGTATACACCAAAGCTTCTCTATAAACTCTCCCGGCCGGGTTCACCATACTGTTAGCAGCACCGCTAGAAACTGCAACAGCAGCGTGCCCGCAACGCACCGCTAAATCAATGGCTTGAGCTCGCAGCGCTAATTGTTCTGCTTTCGAGCTATGTTGAGATTGTTGGAAATTCTGTTTTAGCCGATCGAGCTTTTGCTCTAGTTTTTGGCAAGCCGCCACTATAAAAGGTGAATTCTTAGCAGCCGCCGCTGCAGCAATTACATCTAATCCCGCTCGAATACAGCCAATAGTACCGGGGACAAAATTCAGTATATTTTTGCTGTCGTTTTCCGAAATCCAGCCGACAGGTTTAACTGAAATTATTTCCGATTCCTGCAGCAACCAATTATCGAGAGTGGCTGTCACAGTATTAGTCGAGTTCATGGCGATTAACTGCATGATTTCGCTACAAGCTATTTTACCAGATTCGCGTTCAATATTGGCAAAAGGTACTAAACCGAAAACAGCGCGTTTGTCAGGAAGTACCGCAGCTACAATAAACTTTTGAAACAAGCGAAAACCTGTTACCCAAGGAACTTTTCCTGACAGTAAATAGCCAGCTTTTGTGGGAGTTGCGGTGACGGCAGGATTGCCCGATCGCCTCAAATGCGAAA
Organism: Microcoleus sp. MP8IB2.171; assembly: GCA_030248405.1. Classification (GTDB taxonomy): domain Bacteria; phylum Cyanobacteriota; class Cyanobacteriia; order Cyanobacteriales; family Microcoleaceae; genus Microcoleus. The sequence goes on along the minus strand of JARCMA010000442.1, from coordinate 4,766 downwards.
ACCCAATACCCAAGCGTAACTCTTTTTGGGCGATCGCGGGCAAGTATCTGCTTTTTAGCATTTCATTGTCGCTGTTGGCAAGCATCGCAGTTGCGCTGTGGTGTTGAGTTTGCAGGAAAGCCAAAGCGCCAGAATATCGAGCCGTCAATTCCTGATATTCGTAAAAAAACTCCGGGGGAATCTCCGCGCCGCCCCATTTTTGGGGAACTCTCAACGCTAAGAGCGATCGATCTTCCAATCTCGCAACTGCTATTTTCAGGGCTTCCGAGTTGCTGTCGATAATTTCCGCGTGGGGTGAAACGCACTTTTGTAGGTAATTTTCTGTGCTGTTAAGAATATTTGTGAAATCCATTTTTTATGATGATTTTATAGAAAAATCGGCGGTTGAAACCGCGTCTAGAAAAACAAAACCCACCTCCGTGGGTTGAAGACAATGCGACTTGTTCAGACTGGGCGGTTTCAACCGCCGTCTGATCTTTATTCTCTTCAGTCTGCGGAGGCAGACTTCGTTTGTGTAGGCGCGGTTTCAACCGCCGTCTTATCTTTTGCAATGCGGGCATAAAAACCCGCCCTACCATAACTTATTACCACACTTTCCAAGGAGCCTTCCCTTCATCCCAAAGCTCGTTTAAATACTTGTATTCTCGAAAAGTATCCATCGCAAAGAAGAAGCCTTCATGACGGTAAGCCATCAACTGTCCGTCTGCGGCCAAACGCTGCATCGGCTCTTGTTCTAAAATACAATCATCTCCCCCCAAATACTCAAATATCCGGCGGTTAAATATCATATATCCAACACTAATCCAGCCGTCGATTTGAGGTTTCTCAGTAAATTGTACTACGCGGCTATCGCTGTCTACATCCAAAATTCCAAAGCGAGAAATCGGACGGAATGTGGTGACAGTTGCCAGCTTTCCGTGAGACTTATGGAAATCCACAAGTGCCTCAATATCAACATCAGCAACTCCATCGCCGTATGTCACCATGAAATTCTCGCGATCGATATATTTTTCGATCCGTTTTACCCGCCCTCCTGTCATGCTTTCCGCGCCAGTTTCAGCCAGTGTCACATTAAAATCTTGCTCGCGATGTTCCTCGTGATAAGTAATGCAATTTTTGCGTCCCAGACAGATAGTAAAGTCATTGTTCATGGCTTCATAATTAAGGAAATATTCTTTAATCATGTTGCCGCGATAGCCCAAGCACACAATAAAGTTTTGGAAGCCGAAGTGTGCATAGATCTTCATGATGTGCCAAATAATCGGACGGCCGCCGACATCAACTAAAGGTTTGGGGCGAAATTCTGTTTCTTCTCTGAGACGAGTACCGAGACCACCTGCTAGGATAACTACTTGCATTTTTTTAATTTTTTAAAGATGATCAATTAATTTATCATCAATCATCAGTGATTTATTCAAAGAATTATTAACTTTTTCTCATACTGAGTGAAGCTTTGTAAACCACAGAAATCACGAACTATTCTCAATAATCGTAGGGTGGGCGGCCAGCACCCTCTATTTACCTCTATTTATGAATAATCCTAGGGTGCGCGCGGAGAACTATGTATTTAAATATTGCGCGCAATTTCTAACTAACAGTAGGGCGCGCACTGCACACCGTATATTTAAATGCTACGCGTAATTTATAACTTACGAATGGTAGATTAGGAAATAGACACAAAAAGCCAACACCTATACTAAATATAAGAAAGAGATTCAACAGCAATGAAAAATCAACTCGATCGCCTAAAAAAGTTTTTAGGTATCCTCTGTGCGATCGCCTCAATAATTATATTATTCCAATCGGCAATACCTGGTGTTTACGCCACGGTTGTTGCACCGGAAGGCTCAACCATACCACAAACCACCATAGCTTTTGTGCCCAACATAGCGGGCGGTGGATTAGATTTTCACGAATCCGCAGGAGGACACACTTTAGAGAGACACGTTGGTAAAACAGAAGCACAACTAGCACAGCGACTCGCAAGCGAAACGAGAATTTCTGCAGCATCTTCTTTTACTGACCGTTCCGTCGCCGAAGCGGCTATTGCAGAAGCAATGAACAGAAATCAAAGTGCGATCGACTCCTGGGTGAAAAGTCGAGGTAATCGTTATACGATCGACTACAATGCCAACAGAATCATTGGCATTACTCTGCGTCGCCGCGCATCCAAAGCAACTTCGGCAACTCGCCTGAGAATCGTCCTCCAGCGCAGCGCCAAATTACCTCCCGGATACTTTATTCTCACAGCCTATCCCCAATGATCAATCAATTTCCTCATTTAACCCAATTTTTCAGTTCCTACTTTCACCAAGACTGGCCATTAGAAGCTGACACTCCCAGCGATGTAGTGAACAACTACCGCAGCAGCGAACCGCCCGCAAGTGTTGAAGCTGCATCGCAAGAACTCAGCAAACTGCTAGAAATGCCGATCGCCCCAGCCGATTTAGAAGCATTCATCCTCGATGAATTAGGGTGTTACTACGACCCACAATCCGAAAATAAAACAGTCCGAGAGTGGTTGGAATCGGTGCAAAAATCTTTGAATACTCCCAGCTAAAATCTATATATTTGTAGGGACACGGCACTGCCGTGTCCTCTATATAATTCCGATGCAACCGAAAACGATATCACTTGCTAACCGTCAATAAGTAGCCTTCGTGGACATTGAAATTAGGGATAACATAAGCCAAGCTGCCACTACCCACCGAAAAACTTTCTTCTTTAACGGTGACAAGCTGTGGCACGGCTCCTTCTTGATTGTTGGGAATTTTTTCTAATTTTAGAGTGATTTTCTGACCCCTTTGAATACCTAGCTGCTCCAAATTTCCGAGGCTTAATGTTACCGTTGTTGCTGAGGAATAATTGGGATCGAAATAACCTAAAAGTATCTGTGCTTTACCTTCAGGATTTGACTTGCTGCCTAAAGCGACAAGGCGATTGTTATTTGACCAACTCCGCACCCTCGAATTAACTCCGTCAGCATAAGCTTTGTATGTCCACCAAGCGGCTCTTGGCTCAAAAGTATTAGGCGTGACCATCCCACTCAGCGTATTGTTGAAGCAATTGCTAACTTTATTTGGCCCTTTACTCTCCCAACAAGCTCTGCAAGCACCGTCAGCTTTTGCATACTCTAAGTTATACAAATAACCTAAAATTTCCCCCGGCTGGTACTGCGCTAAGTTCCCGACAATTTCGTTGACGTAAATTTTTTGCAATTTCAGTTCCTTGTAAGAGGGACTTTGCTGAAAATTGCGTTTAGCATCAATTACATGGTCGTCAATAAATAAGATCATGGTATCGTTGAGTTCGTGCCAAGCTAGGAAATTTACTTCCAGTTTGTTCGCTTTGCAGTAATCCAAAAAAGCGGCGAGATATCCTTTGTTGTAGTTGGTAATGCTCGGCCCGCCAATCATTGCTGACGGCCCCAATTCTTCTCGCAAAATTTTGTAAGCTCTTTTGTAGGTTTCAAAGAATTGTTCTCTGCTTCCATTCCAAAACGGATTTTTTAAATCTGGTTCATTCCATACATCCCAAATAATTTTCTTGCCTTTATTTTGCTGGGCTAACTGTCGGATGAATGCTTCCCAGGCGGGGTAGTTTTGATAGGGCCAGCCGTTGGGATTGCTACCGTAGCCCCACAAGTCGCTGACTACTAACTGAAACTCGGCTCCGCTGGCGATTACTCGATCGTAAATATCGAGTCTCCCGGCCCGCCAAAGTTTGGGCTGCAAGGGTTTGATAGAGCTATCCGGCGGTTTGGCAGTGTCGATTCCGTGCAAGATGCCACTCATGGAAATTGTACCGGTGGCTGGCTGTCCAAAATCTACTGTAACGTTCGATCGAAGTTGGGCGATCGCTCTTGGCTGTCCAAAATAGGCTATTAACAAAACAGTGACAATAGCTAAACCAATTGGCAGCAGTTTATTAATACGTGGGAACTTGAATGTAAATTGCATCTCTTTTCTTTGGTTGATGTTTTGTGGAATGGGCATCTTGCCCGTTTCTAAGAATGCTGCAAGAGATCAGTTTTAACGAACGGATGACAACACTTCAAAACCCTGTATTGATTCTATCACTTGTTGCCATGAGCGGGACTTGATCAGCTCATTGGTATCGAAATTAACTCCTTTTTCCGCAGCGAAAGTACCAAAATTTTTCACCCAATCAAAGATAGTTTCTGTAGTAAAATAAGGTGTGCAGGCCCAAGCCGATTGCAAATTATTCACCATCTGGGACATATCTCCGTTATTGTAAGCCTCCCAAGCTTTCCATACTAAATAATAGTATTTCAGCAGGCGATCCACTTGCTGTACCTGCTTTTTGAGTTTCGGACTAATAGATAAACTGTCGCTCTCATCATCACTTACAAATGCCTGTTCAATTATTTCTCCATATTCCCCAAGCATCCGTTCTTCTTTGAATAGTTCTTGGGCTCGCGCTTTGCACGCTTGTCCTGCAAGCCTGCGCGCTTCGGGATTTTCTGCCCATATTTCCACCGTTTCTACTAACTCTTTTACTGTTCCTTCTGGGTCGATTGTAGGATCGGGAAGCAACTTTCCCGTGTCTCCCAATTCTTCGGGAATCCCGCTGACTGCTGTGGCAATTACGGGCAGTTCTTTCGCCATTGCTTCCATAATTGCTAGTGGCATTCCCTCTGCTTCCGAAGATAAAATAAAGATGTCGCTGGCGTCGAGCCAATCGGCAATATCCCAACGCTGTCCTAAGAATTTAACCTGTTCTTCTACTCCCAATTTGCTCACAGT
>JARCMA010000441.1 GCA_030248405.1 Microcoleus sp. MP8IB2.171 | reverse complement strand
GATTTGGGCCGCTACAGTGAGGCGATCGCAGCCTACGAGAAAGCCTTAGAAATTGACCCCAAATCCCACGCTACCTGGAACGGGCTAGGCCTTACCCTATATGATTTGGGCCGCAAAAGTGAGGCGATCGCAGCCTTCGAGACAGCCTTAGAAATCGACCCCAAATTCCACTTTGCCTGGAATGGGCTGGGCAATGCGCTAGCTGATTTGGGCCGCAACAGAGAGGCGATCGCAGCCTACGATCAAGCCTTAAAATGTACAGGCGATCAATTCTGGCCAGCTTGGGAAAATCGAGGTTTGGCATTTTTCTACTCCGGGCGCTACACTGAAGCCATTCAAAACTGGGACGAAGGCTTACAGAAATATCAACCCAGCAACCGCGACTATCGCGAAGCTTGCGGCAAATTGCACCAGCAAAAAGGCATGGCACACTACGAACACGGCAAAGAAACAGCCACATATTTTGAATCTTTCCACAAAGCCAAAGCCAGCTACGAACAAGCCCGCGAATTCTTGAAATCGCCCCTGATTCCAGAAGCTTATTTAGAAGTAATGCAAGGCTTAATTACCGTCTGCCGCAGCTTGAGAGATCCCAAAACCAGCGAGTACCTTACCGAAGCTACTACCGCCTTAGAAAACTTACTTTTAGATCAAACTCACCCCGAAGACAAACAGCGACTCCAGCGCAAATTTGCCGGACTTTACCAGTTAGAAGTCGATACCCTCGTCAAGTCTGGCAAAAAGATAAATGCACTAGAAAAAGCCGAAGCCAGGAAAAACTTTTGCCTGCAATGGATGCGCGCAGGTTCGCCAAACCGCACCGATAGCCCGACTTATTACCAAATCCGAGACTTGCTGGCAAACAACACCGCCACAGCAATAATTTACTGGCATATCAGCCCAGTTTCCCTGACAGCTTTTATCATTACCCCAGACAACTTTCAAACAATCACCACACCAGTCACCGATTTATTCCCAAATTCCCAAAATCCGAGTTTAGAAAACTGGCTAAAAGACTGGAAAACCAACTATCAAAATTACAGCAAACTTAGCAAAGAAGAAAGCAAAGAATCCCATCCCTGGCGGCAATCAATGACAGCGCAATTGCAAAAACTCGCTGACATCCTCAAAATCCCCGAAATTTGCACGCACCTCACCAATATCCAACACTTAATCTTAATTCCCCACCGCGACTTGCACCTCCTCCCCCTAGATGCCCTGTTTCAGCCTCCCTTCTCTGCGGAGGGGGTAGGCACGGGGGCACTACCCCTACAAAACCCTGGTAGGGGCAATCCCCCCGTGGTTGCCCCCTCTGGTAGGGGCAATCCCCCCGTGGTTGCCCCCATAATCCGCACAATTAGCCGCCTCCCCAGCGCTCAAATTGCCATCCTTCAGCAACAGCAAAACCCCACGGAAACCCTGCCAAATTCACTGCTGATGGTAGAGCATTCCCAAGGCAAAAGTGCCTTAAAATACACAGAAATAGAAGCAGCCGCCATCGGTCAATTTTACGCGACTCAGCGCCCCGCCAATATCTCTACAAAAACCGCAATAATTCAAGCACTAAAAGCCAACACAGGCATATTTCATTATACAGGTCACGCCTACCACAACACCAAAAAATCCGAAGATTCTGCGTTAATCTTAGCCGGCGGCGAAGAATTGACATTGAGCGACATATTGCAGTTAAATTTTGTCAACTATTACCTAATCTGCCTCAGCGCTTGCGAAACCGGCTACACCAAAACAGGCGAGTTAATCGATGAATTCGTGGGGATAGCAAGCGGCTTTTTACCAGAAACCAATTATATTATCAGCACGCTGTGGCGAGTGGACGAACGTTCGAGCGCTTTGTTAATGATCTATTTTTACCAGTTGTTGCAGCAGGGAATCCAGCCGCCCGCAGCCCTGCAACAAGCCAAAGATTGGCTGAGACAACTCACCAATGCTAAGCTAGGCGAGTGGTACGCGACAGAGTTGTTGCCGCTGCTGGAAAAAGCTAATTTTAAGCATAAATACCACTTTGAAAGGGAAGCTTCGCGACTGCAAAAAAAATTAGCTACAATAGATGAGAGACCTTACGAGCATCCCTATCATTGGGCTGCTTTCACCATCACCGGTAACGGTTAAACTAATATGACTTCTCAAGAACTTAAGTTATCAGGATTTAACGAATTTGCGCCCAAAGCTTTTTTGATTTCCCTTGCTAAATTTGAAGGAACTCTTGCACCGGAGTTGATAGCAGAAGTGAATGAATTAGGCGCGGCTTTAGTCGGCGGCGACGTGAAACAAACATCTAAACTTATTGAGGTGGCTAAGAAAGATGCTGCTTTTTACGAAGTTTTCAAGCAGGCTCATAAGGATTTGCGGCAAATTGACAAGACGAATGAAAAGAATAAGCATCTTGCAGAATTAGATGAAAATACTCCTTCGCGTCAGACTACTGATGATTTTAACAATTTTTTAGCTCCTCCGCTGACTGATGCGAATCCTCAGAGTGTGGCTAAAAAGCTTTTTTCTGGTGTTCGGGATTTGGTTGAACGGGTTTATGGATTGAGATTTTAATTCAATACGCTTGATTTAATCCTAATGTCATTGCGAGCGTCCCCGCGAAGCAATCGCAAAGACTATGATGCCGCTAAATTGATTAATATGCGTGCAAAGTCATTAGATTGTTAACCCAAGTTGACTCATTGCCCAAGAAACCGGGTTTTCATAATGTCTAGGAGTTGGAATCAAGTATTTTCGCAAAAAACCCGGTTTCTGACTACCCCTGCCTTAATCAACAAGTGTCATAGTCTAGGCGATTGCTTCGCGGGGACGCTCGCAATGACAAAAAAACGGTTAATTGAGTCGTATTGTTGTATAGTTAAGGTTTCCGAGATTGACCATCAGGAAAAGATTTTATGCTGAAATTAGTTGACCCTACCCTGAATTTATTTACCTACACTCTCAAACAAGGGTTGGGTGTCGAAGAATCGGAAACTCGCAAAATTTATCGCAGATTTTTAGCTGGTTTACCTAAACAACTCCACAAAAAGCTAGGGGTTTCCTTTAATGCTGAAAAGAAACAAAAATTTCTGGCTGTAGATAAGGTAAAAGAAGCAGATTTAACATTTACAGGAGACCTGCATAATCATCGAGTCGAGGGCCGCTATCGCCGCTGGAATGATACTGATAATTACCAACTTTTATTTGATGGCTATGTTGATGACAAGTATGAAACAGGCCAAGTTATTGAACTAATTAAAGATTTGCAGTATTTGACTCCAGAATTGCCGAAGTTGGAAAATATCGGGCAAACTTGGATGCTTTCGGGTTCGCTGGAATCGGGAACTGATGCGGAAGCAGAAGAACTTGCAAAAAAGGCTTACAAGAATCTATTTAAAAAAGATGGTGTTCCTCAAGGAATTGGTGAGTTTTTAGGTGGGAAAGTCGCTGAGTTTTGGGGCGATAAGATTGAGGATAACTTGCAACTGTTGGTAATTTTATATCCCGATGATGCTGCTTTTCTGGAATGCACCGATTTTTATACAAATTGGCTAGATTTGCTGTGCTTCCGCCATAAAATTATCTGGGCCTATGAGAACAGTCTACTGCTAAAAGAGCGTTTGGTAAAAAATTACAACCAAATTGTGGCGATGAGAAATACTTCTCGGCTGACTCTCCCGAAATTGCTGGAGGCGATGGGGAAATTGTCTCAGTTTGCGATCGACCTTAATTACCTGGAGCTGCAATATAGTACAATCAATGTGAATCTGGAGAAGTATGAGGATAAGCTGGCCGAGATGCAAGCCAAGGCTAGGCCTACTGACGATTTGCAGTTTTTACAAGTTTTTTGCGATGATGCTAAAACCAAGTATCCGAAGCAGATTAAAAAAGATATTGACAATTTCCGTCCGTGTTTGGAAATTTTGCAGAGTTTGACTGATACAATTAGAGGGACGGTGGAGATTCGGAAGGCTGAGAGCGATCGCACTTTTCAAAATATTGTCGGTATTGTCGGAGTCGGGCTGTCTACTGGCGGTACAGTAGCCTCTGCGAGTGCGAATTACAAAACAGAAATCGAAGCAAATCCCGCTATCAATGCTGCAATCAATACGCTATTCCCATTTTTTGAACCGGGTTCGGGATTGAGGATAATTATGGGATTTACGATTATCTCAGGAGTGGCGGCTAGCTTGCTGACTGCGATAATTATAGTTTTGTGGCCGCGCATTTTCCGCCGTTAGTTTTACAAAAAAATATCCCAAAATCCTGTAGGGGCGGGTTCACCAACAATCCTTAATTCCCATCCATAATATTTATAAACCCGCCCCATCCCCGCCATTATATGAACATTTGACAATAAATTCATTGTACAGTTGTATTGTTGGTGGGGGAGGGCGGGTTTATGAGATTGTTGTTTTTTATCAGGAATTGTTGGCGAACCCGCCCCTACAAATTTACCTGGTAAAGAGCAGGCTTTGCACAATAGCGCCCATATTTGCTAAAATTTTAACAAGTAAAGCACTCCCAACCAACAGTTATGACTGCTATCCAAGAGCAAGCCATTAAACCCGCACCCTTTGACGATTTAATCGCCGATTT